>DASPJI010000053.1:0-4722 GCA_035628695.1 Thermoanaerobaculia bacterium
AACCGCTCCGCCGTCAGCTCCGGGCGGCCGAGGTACCCCCGGGCGAGGAGCGGCCCGCCGATCCACAGCTCCCCGGCGACGCCCATGGGTACCGGCGCTCCCCGGCGGTCCATCACCTGGACCGTCCGGCCGGCCAGCGGGCGCCCGATGGGGACCCTGCCGGTCGCGGGGGCCTCGGGCGAGGAGAGATCCGCCGCCGTCGAGGTGACCACGGCCTCGGTGGGACCATAGGCGTTGAGCAGGGGGATACCGGCCAGCGGTCCGGCGTGCCAGCGGCGGAGCGCCTCGGCCGGCATGGCCTCTCCGCCGGCGACCATCAGCCGGATACGGTGCCCCGCCTGAGGCGGCGTACCCCGCTCCGCCTCCTCCGCGAGCTGGTGCCAGAAGGCGGTGGGGAGCCCCACCACCGTGAGGCCGAAGTCGGCGAGACGCTGGAGCAGCTCCGCAGGGCTCCACCCCTGTGCGGGGCGCAGGCGAATCCGCGCACCGCTCCCCAAGGTCGGCAGGATCTCCTCGAAGGACACGTCGAAGCTCGCCGACGCGAACTGCAGGACGCAGTCCTCCGGGCCCAATCCATAGAAGCGGGCCACCGCCCGGCAGTGGGCCGAGGCCGCTGCATGGGAGACGCCGACCCCCTTGGGCCGCCCTGTCGAGCCCGAGGTGTAGATGACGTAGGCCAAGCTCGCGGGATCGATCGCGGGGAGCGGCGGGGCGGCGCCGTCCGCGCCGTCCTCTTCCTTATCTATAAGGATGTGCCGGGCGCCGGAGGGGGGCAGGCGCCGGGCGGTGCCCGCCGTGGCGATCACGATGTCGGCGCCCGAGTCCTCCAGGAGGAAGGCCTGGCGCTCCCGGGGCAGGGCCGGATCCAGGGGCAGGTAGACGCCACCCGACTCCAGCACACCCAGCAGCGACGTCACCATCTCCGGCGAGCGCTCGAGAGAGACCGCCACCGGCACCTCGGGCCCGATGCCCACCGCCCGCAGGCGGTGGGCGAGGCGGCGGGCGCGGCGGGCGAGCTCGCCATAGGTCAGGCTCTGCTCGTCCAGCGCGACAGCGACCACATCCGGAGCCCGCTCCACCTGGGCCGCGAAGCCCTCGTGGAGCAGCTTGCCCTCGGACGGAGCCGCCGGCTGCTCGTTCCACTCCGCCAGGAGCTGGTGCCGCTCGGCCGGCGAGAGGATCTCGATCTCCACAACGGGACGCTCGTCGCCGCCGGCCACGGCCGCGAGCAGGGAGATGTAGTGCTCCAGGAGGCGGCGGATGGTGACCGTATCGAACAGGTCCGCGCTGTGGACCGCCTTGACCAGGATCCCCTCCGGGCCATCCACCAGGTCGAGGGCGAGGTCGAACGCCGCGGTCCCGGTCTCCACCTCCAGGCGCTCCAGGGTGAGCGGGCCGACCGCGACGCTCTCGGGAGGCATCTCCAGAAGCTGGAACATGGTGCCGAAGAGGGGCTGGCGGGCGAGGTCCCGCTCCGGCTCCAGCTCCTCCACCAGGCGCTCGAACGGCAACGCCTGGTGCGCGTAGGCATCCAAGCAGACCTCCCGCACCCGCGCCGCCAGCTCCCGGAAGCCCGGCTCCCCCGACAGATCGGTCCGCAGCACCAAGGTGTTGACGAAGAAGCCCACCAGCCGCTCGATCTCGGCGCGGTCGCGGTTGGCGATCGGCGAGCCCAGGGCGACGTCCTCCCGGCCGGTGTAGCGCTGGACCAGGGCCTTGAAGCCGGCGAGGAGAGCCATGAAAAGGGTAACGCCACGGTCCCGGGCGAGGCGCCGCAGCTCCTCCGTCAGCTGCCGCGGGATGGCAAAGCGGAGCGTCCCGCCGCGGAAGCTCTGGGCGGCGGGTCGCGGCCTGTCCGCCGGCAGGTCCGGCGGCGGCGGATCGGCGAGGCGCCGGCGCCAGTGATCCAGCTCCGCTTGCAGCACCTCTCCCTGGAGCCACTCGCGCTGCCAGAGGGTGAAGTCGGCGTACTGGACCGGCAGCGGCGGCAGGGGGGAGGGCCTGCCTGCCGCGAACGCTCCATAGAGAGCGGCGAAGTCCTGGTAGAGCACGGCGATGGACCAGCCGTCCGACACCACGTGGTGCATGTCGACCAGCAGCAGGTGACTCTCCGGCTCCAGACGCAGCAGCACCGTCCGCAGGAGCGGGCCGCATGCCAGGTCGAAGGCGTGCCGGGCTTCCAGAAGCGAGAGCCGGGCCGCCTCGTCCTCCTTCACCGCCGCGGGCAGGCCCAGCAGGTCCACGACCGGCAGCGGCCGCCTCTCCGGAGGGTCGATCACCTGCTCCGGCCGGTCCCCACGCAGCGGGAAGCGGGTACGGAGCGCCTCGTGCCGGCCGACGATCTCGTCGAAGCTCCGCTCCAGCGCCGGCTCGTCCAGAGGCCCCGTGAGCCGGAGCGCCGCCGGCATGTTGTAGAAGGCGCTTTCCGGCGCGAGCTGCTGCAGGAACCAGAGCCGCTGCTGGGCGAAGGAGAGCGGCAGCCCCCCCGCCGGCCGCGCCGGCCGCGGCATGGGCACCAGCGGCGGCGCGAGCGGAGCACCGCCCCGGCCGCCACCCAGCACCGCCTGTACCCGCGTGGCGAGCCCTGCCACCGTGGGCTCCTCGAACACGGCGCGCAGCGGCAGATCCACGCCGAACGCCCCGTGCAAGCGAGAGAGCACGCGGGTGGCGAGAAGCGAGTGGCCGCCGAGAGCGAAGAAATTGTCGCTGCGGCCGATCCGCTCGATCCCCAGCACCGAGGACCAGAGACCCGCCACCAGCTCCTCCACCGGCGTCCTCGGCGGGGCGGAGACCACCTCGCCGTCGCTGCCATCCACCGGCACCCTCTCCAACAGGGCCTTCCGGTCCACCTTGCCGCTGGGCGACAGCGGCAGCTCGGGCAGCTCCACCAAGGCGGCGGGCACCATGTGCTCCGGGAGGCTCTCCCGCAGGGCGGTCCGCAGCTCTGCCCCGGTCACCTTAGCGCCGGCGCGCGGGACGAAGAAGGCCACCAGCCGCCGGCCGCCTCCCGGCTCCACCGGCGCCACCACCGCCACCCGCGCCACTCCCGGATGGGCGAGGAGCGCCACCTCGATCTCCCCGGGCTCGATGCGGAACCCGCGCACCTTCACCTGATGATCGATGCGCCCGAGCAGCTCCAGCCGGCCGTCCGGCAGGCGCCGCGCCAGGTCGCCGGTGCGGTACAGGCGCTCCCCCGGACGGCCACCCACGTGCGGCACGAGCTTCTCCGCCGTGGCCGCCGGGTCCCGGAAGTAGCCGCGCGTGAGGCCGGGGCCGCCGGCGTGCAACTCTCCGGCGACGCCCAGGGGAAGCAGGTGGCCGTTGCGGTCGAGCACGTGCAGCTCGTAGCCGGGCAGGGCTCCGCCGAGAGAGGCGGTGCCGTCCCCGCCTTCGACCCGGCCGCCCGCCGCCCAGACCGTGGTCTCGGTGGGTCCGTAGAGGTCCCATACCTCCGGTCCCCAGGCGAGCAGCTCCGCCGTCAGCTCCTGCGGGAAGGCCTCGCCGCCGCTGATCAGCAGGCGCAGCGCCGGGGTCCGGCCCGCCGCCAACTCCCCGGCCTCGGCGAGGTGGCGCAGGGCCGCGGGGGTTTGCGTGAAGACCGTCACCTCCTCCTCCCGCAGCACCCGGGCGAGCTCGCCGGGAGCCTGGATCACGGCGCGCGGCACGACGACCAGCCGGCCGCCCAGGCCCAGGCAGCCCCAGGTCTCCCAGACCGAAATGTCGAACGAGGAGGAGTGGACCAGGGCCCAGACGTCCCCCTCGCCCAGGCCCCGCCAGCGGGCGATCCCCAACAGGTGGACGACGCTGCCGTGGGCGATCGCCACCCCCTTGGGCCGGCCGGTGGAGCCCGAGGTGTGAATCAGATAGGCCAGGTTGGCGGAGGTCACCCCGGAGGCAGGCCGGGCGCCCTCCTCCGTACCGCTCTCCTCCAGAAAGATCGTCCGGAAGCCCCCCTCGGGGAGAGCCGCGGCGGCGTGCCGCTGGGCCAGCACCACCCCGAGCCCCGTCCCTTCGGCGATCTGCGCCAGGCGCTGCCGGGGGTAGCCCGGATCGAGGGGGACGTAGGCGCCGCCGGCCTTGAAGACGGCGATCATCCCGGTCACCAGGTCGAGTCCCGGCTCCACGCACAGGCCGACGAGCACCTCGGGCCCGACCCCCACACGGCGCAGGCGGCGCGCGATCCCCCCGGCCCGGCGGTCGAGCTCGCCGTAGGTCAGGCTCTCGCCACCGGAGACGACGGCCACCGCGTCGGGCTTCTCCGCCGCCCAGCGCTCGAACAGCTCGTGCGGGCAGACCGCCGGCAGGCCCGGTGGTGGAGGAGGGCTCCACTCGGCGAGCTGGTGCCGCTCCTCCCGGGTGAGCAGGGGCAGATCGCCGATCCGGCTCTCCGGCCCCGCCACCGCCGCCGCCAGCAGCACCCGCAGATGGCCGGCGAGGCGGGCGATGGTGGCCGCCTCGAAGAGACCGGCGTCGTACTCCAGAGTCCCCGCGAGCCCGCCCATCTCTTCCACCAGAGACAGTGTCAGGTCGAACTTCGCCGTCCCGGTGTCCAGCTCCTCCACCGCCGCCGAGAGGCCGGGCAGCCGCAGCCGGAGCGGCTCCGCCTGGAGGGTGAAGAGGGTCTGGACGAGCGGGGTGCTCCGCAGGTCCCGGCCTGGCGCGAGATCGGCCACCAGCGTCTCGAAGGGGACGTCCGGATGCGCCCAGGCTTCCAGCGAGGCG
>DASPJI010000054.1:0-4030 GCA_035628695.1 Thermoanaerobaculia bacterium
AGGAAGAGGTGTCGAGCCTGGAGGCCTCGGTCGGCCGGCAGATGGGCCAGTTGCTCAAGACCGAGGCCGACATGCAGGTCAAGCTGCAGGAGGTGTCGACGCAGATCGACGAGCTGCAGGCCCGGCTCGAGGACACCAACGACCGGCTCGCGCAGCTCTCGCAGCAGATCGCCGCCACCAACCAAGAGCTGCGGACGTTCCGCAACACCCAGCCGGCCCCGGTCACCGACCCCGGCATGGGCGGCGGCACCTCTCCCATCGGCGGCCAGCCGCCGCAGACCCTCCCGGGAGGGGCGGGCGGCGGGAGCGCCGACCCCAAGGCCCTGTACGACGCGGCCTACAACGACTACCTGAAGGGCAACTACGACCTGTCCGTCCGCCAGTTCGAGGAGTACCTGGCCAACTTCCCCGGCACCGAGCTGGCGGACAACGCCACCTACTGGATCGGCGAGAGCTACTACCGGCAGAAGCGCTTCCGGCAGGCGATCGACCAGTTCGACGAGGTGCTGCGGCAGTACCCGCGGAGCGACAAGGCCGCGGGCGCGGTGCTCAAGAAGGGCTATGCCCACATCGAGCTGGGCGAGCGCACCCAGGGGGTGACGCAGCTCCGCGGCGTCATCCGCCAGCACCCCAACAGCGACGAGGCGAAGCTGGCGCGGCAGCGGCTGCGCGAGCTCGGGGTTGACGCGGGATAAGCAGGGGTGCTATAAATCCCTGTCGCGTCGCACTCCGGTGCGACGTTCCTGTGTCAGGGCATCCCCCACACATACGATCGGAAGACTGAGACCATACCGGGACGAATAATGGCCAATACGAAGTCTGCAGAGAAGCGGAACCGTCAGAACCTCAAGGTGCGGGAGCGCAACCGCGGTCAGCGCTCGCGCCTGCGCACCGCCATCAAGCGCCTCCGCACCGCGGTGACGGGCGGTGACGCGGCCCAGGCGGAGGCGATGCTGCGCGAGACCTTCGGCGTCATCGACAAGACGGCGCAGAAGGGCGTGATCCACAAGAACGCCGCGTCGCGCTACAAGTCTCGCCTTGCCCAGCGGGTTGCCGCTCTCGGCCAGAAGGCGAGCTAAGCTCCCCTCGCATCGGCTCTCACGCCTCGGGCGGCCCCTCCGGGCCGCCCTTTCGGCGCTTCAGCCGGCTCTTCAGCGGCGGCACGGCCCATGCAAAAGCCTCGGGCATGGAACGCTTGTCGTTGAAAGCGCTATCCGCCCTCCTGCTCCTCATCCTGCTCCTGCCGGTCGTCGCCTGTGACTCCGACGACGGCAACGAAGGCCCCACGGCGCCGGGTCCCCCGCTCTTCATCGCCGGCCTCTGGAACGGCACCTTCACGCCCGACGGGGGCGGCACCGCCGCGGTCGCCCTGGAGCTCGAGCAGTCGGGCCGCCTGGTCACGGGGCTGGTGGCCGTAGGCGGCCTCACCTGGGCTATCGAAGGGAGCGTCGACTCGCTCGGCCGCTTCGAATGGGATACGGAGGGGGCGACCTGCGGCTCGTTCGACGCCACGATGCTGGTGGACCGGTCGCGGACCACCATGGCCGGCAGCGCGCAGCTCGACCGCTTCGCCTGCCTCGAAGGGCGGCGCCAGCGCGGCGACCTGGTGCTGCAGAAGGTGCGCTAAAAGCCTTCGAGGAGGTCCGCCACCATGGACTCGGCGAAGCGCTCGGCGGCCTCGCGGATGGCCTCGTTCTCGCGGTCGAAGTAGTCCGGGCTGTCGGGGTCGATGGGATAGCTCTCGCGGAACACGTAGCGGTCGTTGCTCCAGATCAGCTCGTCGCTCCCCTTGCGTTTGAACGACACCTGGGCGGTGATGGAGATCTCGTACTCGGTGGCGCGGCCGGTCTCGTCGAAGGTGACCGGGGTGACGCCGAAGGCGGTGACCGCACCGATCAGCTCGGCGTCGGACTCCTCGACTCCGCCTACCACCGAGAACCGCTGGCGGTTCACCATCTCCTCGGCGATCGACCGCGTCACCTCCTGCTCCACCTGGGAGCGCTGGGTGCGGTTCTCGAACGGGTGGATGTAGACCTCCCGGATATCCTCGGGGATGTTGCTCGCCCGACCTACCAGGGCGTAGCCGCAGCCGGACAGGCAGGCGGCCAGCAGGAGGATGGAAGAGACGGCGGCGCAGGGCTTCATGAGGACCTCCGGAGGTCTAGGTCAGGCTTCCAGGGAATGTGTGCTGCTTGAGCAGGCCGTCCAGCAGGCCGTTGACGAACCGGCCCGACTGCTCGGACCCGAACTTCTTCGCCAGCTCGATGGCCTCGTCGACCACCACGAGCTTGGGCGTTTCCTTCTCGTACAGCATCTCGTAGATCGCCAGGCGCAGGATGTTGCGGTCGACGGCGGGCATCCGCTCCAGCCGCCAGTTGTCGGCCTGGCTGCGGATCAGGGCGTCGACCTCTTCGCGGTGCTGCATGGCGCCGTCGACGAGGGTCTGGGCGAAGTGGAACGCCTCCTCCACCCGCTTCCGGCGTTTGGCGTACTCGGCGCGGTCGCCCTTGAGGTCGGGCTTCTTGTCCCCTGGCTGCGCTTCGTTGCCGTTCTCGTCCCGGGTGAGGTACTCGGTCAGGTCGAAGGTGTTGAAGATCTGCGGAAGGGGGCTGCCTCCCAGATCGCTCTGGTAGAGCATCTGGACCGCCATCTCCCGTGCCATGCGCCGCTTTCCTGCCGTCATGCACTCGCCTCAAAGATCCGGGCCCGCCACAGCGGGCAGTCCCTCCAAAATGACATGGAAAACTACAGACTCCATCGACAACAAGGCCGCTCCCAGATTGCCGGGAACGGCCGCGTCACGCGCCGGCACATGATAGCCGGGCGGCGCCGGTTCTGCTAGCCGCTTTTCGAGGCAAAAGCCGAGGCTGAAGCCGGGGCCGAGGCACGCAGACGGGCGAAGAGGTCGGCCATCTCGAGCACGGCGAGCGCCGCCTCCCACCCCTTGTTGCCGGCCTTGCCGCCGGCGCGCTCCTGCGCCTGCTCGGAGGTGTCGCAGGTGAGCACGCCGAAGCCCACCGGCAGCCGGTGGCGGTCGGCCACGCGGGCCACGCCGCCGCTGCACTCGCCGCAGATGTAGTCGAAGTGGGGCGTCTCGCCCCGGATCACCACGCCCAGCGCCACCAGGCCATCGACGTTGCCGAGCGCCGCCAGCTCCTCCAGCGCCGCCGGGATCTCCCAGGCGCCGGGTACCCGCACGACGTGGATGTCTCCGGGCTCGACGCCGTGGCGTCGGAAGCAGTCCACGGCCCCGGCAACCAGCAGGTCGACGATCCGGGAGTTGAACCGGGAGGCAACGATGCCGAAGCGCCTGCCCGTGCCCTGGAGAGAGCCCTGCGTTTCACGGATGTCGTTCATGGGATCGGTCCCTCAAGGGAAAAGAAAGGCGAGAGCGCCGCCCGCCATCTGGCGCAGGAAGCGGCCATAGGAGGGGGCGAAGAACGCCTTCATCAGGATGTCGATGACGATGCCGGCTGTGGCGAGCCCCATGAGCCGGTATTCCTCGCGCTCGAAGGGCCAGAGGCGGCGGACGAGCAGCGGCCGGGCGAAGAGGCAGCCGAAGAGGACGAAGGCGAGGACGCGGACCACCGACCAGGGGACCCAGGCGGCCATCGAGCCGAGGACGGGGTGACCGCTCGCCATCGCGTACGTGCCGACGAAGTAGCTCATGTACCCCACCAGGGCGGCCCCCAGGGTGAGGCCGAGGTAGCCGGCGCTCAGCCAGGTGAGGATCAGGAAGACCGCCAGGTGCAGCAGGTGGGTGGGCAGGAACGCCCGCCAGTCGTTCTCCGGCCCGGCGCCGGTGCCGATCCAGCCGAACATCTCCACCCGGTAGGGCTCGCCGTTGAAGATGCCGTGGCGGGCGGCGTCGGGCAGCCAGAAGACCAGGAGGATGACTCCCAGGCTCAGCAGCAAGGCCCAGGCCATGCCCCGGCTCCAGGCGCCGAAGTAATCCCGCTCGCGCACCCGCCGGGCGAAGGAGGGATAGAGGGTGAGCGGCGCGATCAGCGGCAGATAGAAGAGGGCGCCG
>DASPJI010000055.1:0-2929 GCA_035628695.1 Thermoanaerobaculia bacterium
GTCTTCCTCGGTGAAGGCGCGCCCCCGCCGCATGGGGATGCCTATCGCTTCAAAATAGCCGGGCGTGGCCACCACCATCGCGACCTGCAGCGGGTCCTCCTGCTCGGGCAGCCCCTCCGCCCGGGGGCCGCCGACCAGCATGTTGAAGCCGGCGAGCGGCACGGTGTCGCCGAAGCCGGCGGCCTCGACCCCCGGCAGGCCGCGGACGCGCTCGGCCAGCGTCTGGGCGAAGCCGGCCTGCGAAGCGGGCGCGGCGTAGCGGCCGGTGTCGAGCTCCAGCGCCGCGGTGAGCACCCCCTCCGGCCGGAACCCCGGGTCCACGGTCCCGACGCGCAGGAAGCTACGGAAGAGCAGCCCCGCCCCGATCAGCAGCACGGCGGCCAGCGCCACCTCGGCCGCCACCAGCAGCCGGCGGGCGGCGTTCGAGCCTCCGCCGGCCCGTCCCCCCTGCTTGAGGGGAGCCTGGAGGTCCGGCCGCGACGCCGCCATCGCCGGGGCGAGGCCGAAGAGGAGGCCGGTGGCGAGGGAGAGGCCGAGGGTGAACAGCAGCACGGTGCCGTCGATCCCGATGGGGATCTGCCGGAAGGCGCCGCCGGCGAGTTCGGCCGGGACGGCGGTCACCAGCAGCCGGACTCCCAGCGCCGCGAGGGCGAGCCCGCAGGCGCCGCCCATCAGCCCGAGGAGCGCGCTCTCGAGGAGGAGATGGCGGGCGATCCGGAAGCGTCCGGCCCCGAGAGCCGCCCGCACCGCGATCTCCCGTTGCCGTGCCGTCGCCCGGGCCAGGAGGAGGTTGGCGACGTTGGCGCAGGCGATCAGGAGGACGAACCCCACGGCGCCCAGGAGCATCAGGAGGGAGGGCCGGGCGTCCCCCACCAGGTGCTCGCGCAGGGGGACGACCTTCAGGATCATCTCCGGCAGGCCGAGGCTGCCCGGCGCCATGCTGAACTGCCGCGTGGAGCCGCGGGGCGAGACGTTCGACGGCCCGCCGGGCGGAGGTGCAGAGGAGGGCGAGGGCCGGAACGACTCCTCCCCCCGCCGGTGAATGGCGTCGAGCTCGGCCCGCGCCTGCTCCAGGCTGGCGCCGGGGGCGAGACGGCCGACGGCGCTGAGCAGCGACATCCGCGTCCGGCCGCGCTCCACCGCCGAGTCCAGGGCCAGGGGGACGAGCACGTCGATCTCCGGGTTGCCGGGGAACCGGAAATCCGGGGGGAGGACGCCGACGACGGTGAAGCCGTTGCCGTCCAGGGTGAGGAGAGGCGTCTCGTCGATGGTCGTCCGTGCGCCGAACAGCCGTTCCCACAGTCGGTGACTGAGGATGGCCGTGTTGCCGGCGTTGAGACGCTCCTCCTCCGGGAGGAAATCGCGCCCCTGCGCCGGCCGGGCGCCGAGGAGCGCCAGGAAGTTGGGGGAGACGCGGGCGCCGTGGAGCCGCTCCGCCCGCTCGCGGCCGGTCAGGGTGACGCTGGCCGAATCGTCGTACCCTGCGATCCCGGACAGCGTCCGGCTCCCCTCGCGCCAGTCCAGGAAATCGGCCCCGACCACCGTCTCGGTCCCGAACACCGGCACCTCGTGGGTGATCCACACGAGCCGCTCGGCATCCTGATAAGGAAGAGGCCGCATCAGCACCGCATGCACGACGCTGAACAGCGCCGAGTTGGCGCCGATCCCCAGCGCCAGCGTGAGAACCGCCACCGCCAGGAACCCCGGGCGCCGGAACAGCGACCGCGCCGCCTGGCGGAGATCGGAGGGGAGGGTGTTCATGGGAGTCAGTCCTCGCTCGGCATTGCCGATGTACTGCCGATAAATTGCCGATAAATTGCCGATAAGTCGTAGGACCTCGCCCGGCGCGAGGGATCGGCGACCCGGATCCAGCCCTGGTCAACCCATTCCTTGAGGAGCACGCGGGCCATTCGGTCCGAGAGACCGAGCGCACTGGCGACATCGGGGGCGGTGACGCGTTCCTGGCGAGAGAAGAGTCCCAGCACCACGCGGGCTCGGGCATCGAGCTGGCGGAGGGCCTCGGGGATCTCCGGAATCCCCGCTGCCGCGTGACGCAGCGCCTCCTCCTTGGCCTCGACGAACACTGCCGCCAGGGTGTCGACGGCATACTCCAGCCACTGAGTGAGATCGGCCTTATTGGGCCCCTCGTAGTAGTTGTGGTGGGGATGGACCCTGAGCGCGGAGTAGTAGGCGGCGAGATCGCGCGCGTGCCGCTCCTCCAGAGAGAAGAGCCCCTTGAGCCCATAGCCTCCCCGGTGGAGAAGGAAGGTGGCGAGCAGCCTGGCGGTTCGGCCGTTGCCGTCGTAGTAAGGGTGGATGCTGACGAACTGATAGTGGGCGAGCGAGGCGATGATGGGGACCGGCAAGTTCTCTTCGCGGGCCTGCCGCTCCCAGTCGATGAAGCTGGCCATCAGCTCCGGGACGTCCTTCGCCTCCGGAGGCAGATAGACGATCGCCCCGGTCTCGGAGTCACGGATCGAGTTCTGCCCGGTCCTGTAGGGAGTCGGCCGTGCCCGCCCGCTCTCGACGAGGGCATGGAGACGCCGGACGAGCTCCTTGGTCAGAGGAGCGCCGCGCTCGGCCCACTCCTCGACTCTGAGGTGGGCATTCCAGTAGTGGCGGACCTCGCCGACGTCCCGCTCCCGTCCGTGGAGCTGGACTCGTCTTCCCTCGATGACCCGCTCGGCCTCGGCCAGCGTAAGGCGGTTCCCTTCGATGCGCGTCGAGTAGTGGGTCGAGCGGACCCGGGCACGCCGACGTAGCTCCGCCTGGACCGTGGGAGGGAGCGAGACGTGCTCGACGAGCACCCGAGCGGCCTCTATCTCCATGAGCCCGCGGGCGATGCCCGGAGTCAGGCTGTAGCGTGGTCGCCAGGGAGGCATGGCCCCCTATTGTAGATGCGGCCCGCCCCTTCCCCCTCAATCCACCC
>DASPJI010000056.1:0-3226 GCA_035628695.1 Thermoanaerobaculia bacterium
TCCCGCCGCCATGCCCAGATCGACGTCCTGCCGGACGGCGGCGTGGTGATCGCCGACGCCGGCTCCAAGAACGGCACCTTCGTGGCCGGCCGGCGGGTGCGGCAGGCGGCGGTCTGCGGCTTCGGCGTGGTCTCCTTCGGCCCGGTCCAGGCGCTGCTGCAGCCGGCGGACCCCACCTGGGACCAGGTGCTCCTCGAGCCCCCCGGAGAGCCTGGAGGCCGGGAGCCTGCCCGGCGCGGCTCCGCGGCGCCGTTGCCGTCCACCCGCGGCCTCCACCCGCTCGAGCGCCTGGCCGAGTCCCTGGGCGAGGTGCTGCCGCCGCTGGTCGAGGGGCTGATGCGGCCCGAGGAGGCGGCGGACGAGCTGGTTCACCGCTGGGTCGCCGTGCTGCCCATCGACCGCGCCGACATCCTCCGTGCCGGCGCGGCGGGTGAATCCATCGTCGCCGCCGCCTCCGGCTCGGGACGCGGGCAGGAGGCGGTCTCCTTCCAGGTGGAGGGGCCGGAGGGATGGACGCTGCGCCTGCGCGCCGCCGCCGACGCCGAGCTCCGGCCGCTCCGGCCGCTGTTCCGGCTGGTCCTGGATCTGCTCGCGTCCGGCTCCGGCCTGCGCCTGCGCAGCGGGCGACGGGGAGATCGGACCGATCGGCCGGATCGGCCGGATCGGCCCCACGAGCCGCCGCCGGGTCTCGGGAAGGAGATGACCCAGCTCTACCGCCGGGCCGGCAAGGTGGCCCGGGGGGACGTGGCGGTCCTGATCCTGGGGGAGTCCGGGGCCGGCAAGGAGGTGCTGGCGCGCTGGATCCACGCCGGGTCGCGCCGCGCCGCCGGCCCCTTCCTGGCGATCAACTGCGCCGCCCTGCCCAGGGAGCTGCTGGAGGCCGAGCTGTTCGGCATCGAGCGCGGCGTGGCGACCGGCGTCGAGGCCCGGCCCGGCATCCTGGAGAGGGCGACCGGCGGCACCGTCTTCCTCGACGAGATCGGCGACATGGCCGCCGAGACCCAGGCCAAGGTGCTGCGGGTGCTGGAGAGCACCAGCCTCTACCGCGTCGGCGGCCGCAACCCGGTGGCGATCGACGTCCGCTTCCTCTCGGCCACCAACCGGGACCTCGAGTCCATGGTGGAGGAGGGGAGCTTCCGGCGCGACCTCTACCACCGGCTGGCGGCGATGGAGGTGAAGCTGCCCCCCCTGCGCGAGCGCCGGGAGGAGATCCCCGCGCTCGCCGCCCGCTTCTTCCACCGCGAGTTGGAGAGGAACGGGGTCGCCAGCCCCGGCATCAACCGCGCCGCCCTGGGCGCGCTCGTCCAGTACCCCTGGCCGGGCAACGTCCGCGAGCTGCAGAACGAGATCGCCCGCGCGGCGCTGCTGCTGGAGCCCGGCGAGCCCCTGGACATCCGCCACCTCTCCCGGCGGGTGCGCGGCGCTGTGGCGGGGGGCGTGCCCCCGGTCCAGGCCCTGACCCTGGACGAGACCGTCGCCCGCGCCGAGCGCGAGGCCTTCCGCGTCGCCCTGGCCGCCGCCGGAGGGGACGCCGCCCGCGCCATGGAGCTGCTGGGGGTCTCCCGCACCACCTACTACCGCAAGCTCAAGGAGCTCGGCCTCGGGGAGTCCGGGGGCTCCGGCTGAAATACCCGGGCTCCCGGAGAGGTTGAAGGAGTGGACATCAAGGCTGGAATTGGACGCCCGAGCGGGCTCATCCGTACAATATAGGTAGAGAACCACGGAGTCGAAGCTCGACGTGACGCACACAAAACGCCCTGCCCTGTCCCTCTTCGCCGCTCTCCTCCTGAGCCTCTGTGCCACCGGCGCGGCCCATGCCGAGCTGGTGGTCCTCACCGACGGCAACGTGATGAAGGTCTCGGCCTACGAGGTCCAGGCCGAGCAGGTGAGCGTGACCCTCGGCCGCGGCGGCCGCCTGACCTTCCCCATCACGCGGGTGGAGCGGATCGTGGACGACGAGATCGTGCCGCAGCCGGAGCCCGTGCCGGAGGTCACCGCCGAGGCGGAGGCGGTGGCCTCGCTCATCCCCCTGGAGTTCGACGAGTCGCAGCCGGTGCCTGAGGGGCGCTACGGCACGCTGATTTACGAGACGGCGCGCAAGCACTCGATCAACCCGCAGATCGTCGCGGCGATGATCCGCCAGGAATCGGCGGGGAACCCGCGGGCGCTGTCGCACAAGGGGGCGCGGGGGCTGATGCAGCTCATGCCTGCCACCGCCCACCGCTTCGGGGTGCGCAAGGAGAAGCTCTATGAGCCCGAGCACAACCTGGAGGCGGGCGTCCGCTACCTCACTTGGCTGATCGACCACTTCCAGGGCGATCTCGCCAAGGTCCTCGCCGCCTACAACGCCGGCGAGGGCGCCGTCGCCCGCCACGGCGGCATCCCCCCGTACAAAGAGACCCGCAACTACGTCAAGCGCATCTTCGGCAACCTCGGCCTTTCGGTCGCCGGCCTGCCGCTGTAGGCGATCCGCCCCGCGGAGCCCGCGCCCGGCTCCTCGGGGCGCATAGCCGGCGCCGTGCGGCGCGTGGCCGGCTTGGTGCGGCGCGTGAGCGGCCGCGCGCGGCGCGTCGCAGGCCGCGCGGAGCCTGTCGCGGGCTCCGCGGGGCGCGTGATGGGCAAGGTGGCGCCCTTCAGAGGCGCCGCGATGCGCGTGACGCGCTTCGCGGTGCCCGCCGCGGGTATCGCGGCGCGCGCGACCGGCGCCGCGCCGGCCATGAGTCAGCCGCGGTAGCCGAGCACCAGCATCGTCCGGTCGTCGCTCGGCGGCTGACCGCCGGCGTGGCGGGCGACGGCCGTGACGAGCCGGTCCCGCAGCTCCTCCGGCCGGGCGGGGTGGGTGCCCGAGAGCGCGCTCACCACGCTCTCGTAGCCGAAGGGCTCGCCGGTCTCGTTGGGGGCCTCGACCAGGCCGTCGGAGAGCCAGACCAGGTAGTCCCCGGGCCGGAGGTCGACGGCGGCGCGGCCGTAGGTCTTCCCCAGGGCGCCGAGCGGGGAGCCGGGGAGCATGATCTCGGTGGTCCGCCCGTCGCGGATCAGATAGGTCGGCGGATGGCCGGCGTTGATGAGCTGCAGCCGGCCGGCCGCCAGGTCCACGAGGGCCAGGGTGGCGGTGACGAAGAAGCGCCGCTCGCCGTTGGTCCGCACCACGTCGTCCAGCCGCCGGAGGATCTCCTCCGGGTCCCGGGTCTCGCTCACTAGCACCCCCAGGGCCGCCTTGAGCATC
>DASPJI010000057.1:0-9859 GCA_035628695.1 Thermoanaerobaculia bacterium
GTAGTACCATCCCGCGCGAAATGAAGACCGCCACGCTGCTCTCCCTGCTCCTCCTGCCTCTGCTCCTGCTCGGCTGCGGCCCGGATGAGGAGGGGGCGGGGACCGCGGCGCCGGCGGCGAGCCGTCCGACCCAGGCGGACAATGCCCCGCGGCACGTTTTCTTCATCACCGTGGACACCCTGCGGGCTGACCACATGAGCGCCTACGGCTATGGCCGCGAGACCTCGCCGCGGCTCGACCGGCTGGGGGCGTCCGGGGTGGTGTTCGACCAGGCGATCGCCCAATGGCCGAAGACCGGCTCGTCCTTCGCCGCCGTCTTCACCGGCCGGTATCCGCAGACCACCGGCCTCACCCACAAGGCGGCGCTGCGCATCCCCGCGGAGTACCTGACGCTGCCGGAGCTGTTCAAGGAGAATGGCTTCACCACGCTGGCGGTCAACTCCAACGCGGTGCTCGCCCTGGACTTCGGCTGGAACACCGGCTTCGACGAGTACCTACAGACCTGGGGCTACGGCGACTTCCCCCGGGACCCGCGGAAGTTCCGGCAGTTCGCCCACGCGGGAAAGGTCAACGAGTTGGCGCTGCCCCTGCTGGAGAAGCACCGGAAGGCCGAGCGGCTGTTCGTCTGGCTCCACTACTCGGACCCCCACGCGCCCTACATGCTGCCCGACGGGGTGGAAAACCCGTTCCTAAACGACTCCCTGTTCAAGGGTGACGAGACGGTGCCGCGCAAGGTGACCCGGGGCCAGCCCCTGGACGGCCGCACCGACCTCAAGTACTACGTGGCCCAGTACGACGCCAACATCCTGGTGACCGACGTCGCCATCCAGGCGGTGCTGGACCGCATCCGCCAGCTCGGGCTGTTGGACGACTCCCTGATCGTCTTCACCGCCGACCACGGGGAGAGCCTGGGGGAGCACGACTCCTGGTTCGAGCACGGGCCGCTGCCCTACAACACCACGGCCCACGTGCCGCTCTTCGTCGTCGGGCGCGGGCTGCCGGCCGGCCGCCGGGTGGGAAGTCCGGTGGAGCTCGTCGACCTCTATCCGACGCTGCGGGACCTGTTTTTCCCCGGCCGGAAGGTGGAGGGGCTCGAGGGCAACAGCCTGGTGCCGCTCCTGGCGCCGGGCGAGCCGGGTGACGCGGCGCGGGCCGGCTTCTGCTGCGCGTTCTCCGAGGCGGGGCGGCGTCCCAACTACTTCCAGAGCGTGCAGGACGGGGGCTGGAAGCTGATCTACAACGAGCACCGCCGGCGGGACGATCCGGCGCGGCCGGGCGGCTTCGAGCTGTACGACCTGAAGGCCGATCCGCTGGAGACGAAGAACCTGGCCACCGCGAAGGCCGAGGAGGTCCGCCGCCTCCGCAAGCAGCTCTTCGCTTGGCGCAAGAGCCCCCGCTCCGACGCCTCCGAGGACGGCGACGACGCGGAGACCCGCAAGGCCCTCGAGGCCCTGGGCTACATCAACTAGAAGCTGGTCTTGCCGAAGTCGGCCGCGAGGATCGCCAGATCCTGGCCGTCGATGGCGTCGTCCCGGTTGAGGTCGACCGACGGCAGGAACCGGTTGTCCCCCCGCCGGGCGCCGAAGAGCACCGCCAGGCGTACCAGGTCAGCACCGTCCACCCGGCCGTCCTCGTTCAGGTCACCCTTGAGGAACTTCGTGCCGTTGATGACGAAGCGGGCGATCTCGCGGTCCACCGTGTTCTGAGTCGGCAGCGCCAGGTCTCGGGAGCGCAGTCCCACCCGCACGACGCCGCGCAGCAGCTCCGGCGGCTGATATGCGAGCTGGACCCGGTTCTGGTCGCCGGAAACGGTGGCAGCCACCGGCGTGCCGTTGACCAGCATCTGGGTGTTGGCGACGTCGATCCCCGCGCCGAAGTCCCAGACGTCCATCTGGATGGACGTGGCGGCGGGCACCCGCTCCGCCCCGGGTAGGGGGGACATGATGCCGGTCACCGGCGAGACCCGGTCTACGTCGGTGATCACCTCGAAAAAGGACTGAGCGATCAGGTCGTAGCCCGCCGCGTTGGGGTGGCCCACGCCATCGCCCGTGGTGGTGTAGTAGAGGGCCGGGAAGCGGTTGGGCCGGGTGATGAAGATCTCGAAGATGTCCACCAGGTCACGGCCGCGGCGGCCCGCCATGTCGCGGACGTTCTGCGCCAGGATCAGCGTCAGGATGTTGTTGGAGTCGACCCTGGCGTCGGGACGGCGGGGGAGCGGCGTGGCATGGATCACCGTCAGGCCCCGCGCCTCGGCGCGGCGCGCCATCTCGTTGAGGTTGTAGCGCGTGGCCTCCAGGGGGACGCCGCGGGAGATGTCGTTGGTCCCCTCCATGAGCAGGAGCACGTCGTCGTCCTGGGTGCCGGCGAGCGCGCCCGTCAGCCGGCTCAGGGCCTCCGGCGTGGCCTCGCCGCCCAGCCCCTGGTTGATCACGTCGGCGTTGATGCCGGCGTTGACCAGCAGGGCCTCGAGCCGCGGCGGGTAGCCGGTCAGGGGCGCCCGGGAAGGATCGTCGCCGGCCCCCTCGGTGATGCTGTCGCCGAACGCGATGTAGCGCGTCGGCCGGGTGGTCTGGGCCGCGGCGGGCAGGGCCAGAGCCGCAGCCAGACCGACGATGGCAAGAGTCCGCGAGCAGCTCACTGCGTCACCCTCCAGGCCGCCGCAGCCTCTTTCCGCCGGGCCGGCCAGCGCATCTCGACGTTCTCACCCGAGCCCACGATCGCGGGGCGCTCTGCGTAGGGAGCGACGACGGCCGCCTCCCGCACCGTCTTGCCGGAGCCGTCGAGCTCTGCCGCCACCCAGCCGCGGGGGAGGGCGGTGAAGTAGAGGAGCTGGGGCCGGTCCGCGCCGGCGGTCCAGGACGGGTAGAGGGAGCCCGAGGGGCCGCCAGCCCGCTCCTCCCGCCATTCGCCCCCCTCGAACCGGACGAGGCGCAGGCGATAGCCCTCCTCCTCGTAGCGGCTCCAGGCGAGGAGCGCACCGCCCCGGGTCGCCACCACGGCCGGGGTGATGTCCGGCACGGCGTTGTCCGTGGAGACCGGCCGCGCCGGCAACCAGTGTCCATCCAACTGGCCACCCAGCCGGCGGCTCCAGACGATCTCATTGTCCACGCCGTCGAAGGCGCTCCAGGCGAGGAGCCACGACCCGTCGCCGAGGACGGCGCCGCTGAGCCCCATCTGGCTGCCGGGACCGGGCTGGGAGACCGCCTCCGGCGCCCGGAAGCGCCGGCCGGTCCAGGCCGCGGCACGGACGGTGAACGAGCCGACGTCGTTCCCCTCCAGCCAAGCGAGGCCGGCGAGCTTGCCGCCATCCGCCAGCAGCACGGGGAAGCGCCGCTCGGGGCCGCTCTGTCCGGCAGGCTCGGCCAGCGCGCGGGGAGCGCCCGTGTCGCCACCCGTCATCAGGAAGAGGCGGCGGCGACCGCCGTCGCCGGGATCCTGGACGCTGCCGGCCAGTGCCCAGCCGTGATCCAGGGCCACGAACGAGGAGATCTCGGAAGCCGCGGGCAGGCCGAAGCTCAGGCTCTGACCCGCGGGGGTCTCGATCCGGGCGGACGGCCCGGAGGTAGACAGCACCCAGGTCTCGCCGGCCCGTGTGGCCTGGAGCGAGTCCGTCTGGGCAAGGCAAGGGATGGCGCTGAGCACAAAGAGGCACAGCGCGCCGAACGGCGTGCGGGGGGCCAGCTCTCTCACGTGCTGTATCCTACCGCAAACCCGGGGCAGGCCGGCCAAGGCCCGCCGGGCCGCGGAGCCTATGTCTTGAATCGAATGGATTGGAACTCTATCAGGGGATGGAGCCTGGCGCTGGCCGCCGGCGTCGGGGTGCTGGCGATCGGCGCCTCGGCCTGCTCCCCGAAAGCCGAGGAGCAGGCGGTGCCGGCCCATCGCGGTCCCATCGTCCTCATCACCATCGACGCGTTGCGGGCCGATTCCCTCGGAGCCCTGGGCGGGCCGCCGAAGCTCACGCCGGCCATGGACTCCCTGGCCCGCGAGGCGACCTGGGCGGGGCGGGCGATCTCGCCGTCGAGCTGGACGGTGCCGTCCATGGCCTCTCTGTTCACCGGCCTCCAGCCGTGGAGCAACCAGAGCTGGCACGGCGACCGCGCGGTGCTCGCCGACGAATTCGTCACCCTGCCGGAGGCGCTGAAGGCGGCCGGCTTCCGCACCTCGGCCTTCCGCTCGAACCACTGGCTGCAGCAGCAATACGGCTATGCCCAGGGCTTCGACACCTTCCGTTATCTGAAGGAGGGCAAGCGGGCGGAGGAGCACCTGGCGAAGCTCCAGGGGGACCAGGAGTTCGTCTGGATTCACATCCTCCCCCCCCACGCCCCGTACGTGCGGCGCGAGCATCTCCTCGCCCACCTGCCGGAGGTGCCGGAGGACCTGCCGCGCCGGATCCGCCCTCTCGACCTGGAGCCGTACTACGACCCCGAGGTGCCGCTGCCGGACGACGAGGAGAGGGTCTTCCGGGCCATGTACCACCTCAACGTCGCCTTCGCCGACGAGATGCTCGGGCGGATGCTCGCCTCCCTGCGCCGCAGCGGCCAGTGGGACAAGACCCTGCTGGTGGTGACCTCCGACCACGGCGAGGAGTTCGACGAGCAGGGGCAGATCGCCCACGGCGGCAACCTCGGGCGCCAACTCATCGAGGTACCGCTGCTGGTGAAGCTGCCCACCGGCTTCGAGCGCCCACTCGCCGTTCAGCCGGGGCAGCACCCGGCCACGGTCCGTCTCTGGTCGACGCTGGTGGAGGCGGCCGGAGGGACGCCGCGCCCCGGCACGGCGCCGAGCCTCTTCCGGGAGGCCGAGACCGGCGTGCTCTCCGAGCTGTACATGGGCAACGGCGTCAACCGCTACTCGTGGGTGGACGGCGGCCGCCAGCTCGTCTGGGAGAGCCGCTTCGCGCCGGACGAGCCCGAGTACTACCGGGCCCGCTACCAGGGGATCGGCGGCAAGCCCGAGCCGCCGCTGCAGGAACCCATGGACGCCATCTTCGGCCGCCTGGAAGATGCCTTCGTCCAGACACCGCCGCTCTCCGGCCGTCGGGGGACGAAGCCCCAGCTCACGCTATGGAGCTGGTCAGGAAGTGGTAGCGAGCGGCTGGACGACCCGCAGCTCACCGCGACGCTCGCGCGCCAGCTCCGCAAAGCCTGGATCGCCGCCAACGGCGAGGAGACCCTCCCCGGCCGCGGCACCGGCGAAAAGCCCGAGCTCTCCGAGCAGGAGCTGGAGGAGCTCAAGGCGCTGGGATACGTGGCGGGGAACTGAGCGGCGCCAGCGGACGAGCCGCTAGGCCCCGCCCCCTGGGCAGAGGCAGATTCCCATCCTGGTGCACAGGCCGCCGAAACAATCGGCGTTGGATTGGCAGTCCGTCACCGTCTCGCAGGTCTGCCCGCACTGGGATTGGGCGAGCCATTGGCTGCATGTCCAGACGGTGACCTCCATGGAGGTCTGCGTCGAGCAGGTACGATCGGGCTCCATCGCGCAAGAGTGACAGTCGCACTCTCCCGGATAGTTGGCGAAGGACGTGACGGCTGTGGCGACGACGATGAGACAGAGGCTTGCGATGCGGGCGACTTTGAGCAGGTTCATCTTTCCTCCTTCGGCTCTGGTATCCATGCCTTCATAGATTAGCTTTGGAGCAGACGAAGGGACAAGCGGAGAGCCGCCCCCAAGGGGCGGCTCTCGTGGCTTCAGGGCTCTCTGTGTCTCAACCCGCGACGCAGGTCGTGAACGAGAGGAACTCGCCGCAACCGATGGTGGCGCCATTCCAGACGCAGCTCTTGCCGAGGCTGCCCGTGGAGCAATACTCGCAGGTGCACGGCTTGGGCGGCGGCGGAGCGGCGAACGAGGCGATGGCGGTGGCGGACACGATCAGGCAGAGGGCGACGATGCGGGCCAATTTGGGAAGATTCATGAAGAACTCCTTCAAGAGAGACAGTCGAGCCGCCCCGGTCCGGGGCGGCTCGACTTTTATCTACGTGGTTCGGGTTGGCTTAACCGGCGGGGCACAGCGTGACAGCCAGCCACGAGCCGCAGGTCTGGACGCCACCGTCCTTGCACAGGGTCGTGGGATCGACCGTCGGGCAGTAGCTGCAGCTGCACTGCTTCGGGCCCGCGGCGAACGAGGTCATGGCGGTGGCCGACACGATGAGGCCGAGGGCGGCGATACGGGCAAACTTCTTGAGGTTCATCAGTGCTCCTTCACAGAGTTGAAGAGAGCCGCCCCAGATGAGCGGCTCGGCTAGTTGAGGCGCATAGCTTAATGCAAATAAGCCTCGACGCATAGGTCGGCTCCGGTGGACCGCGGGTCCGAGTTAGGATTGCGGCCCATGGTCCAAGAGCTCCAAGATCGCGACGTCGAGGCCTACGTCCAGCTCAGGCGGCAGGCCCTGCTGGACTCGCCCCTCGCCTTCGCGGCCGCGCCGGGAGACGACTTCGTCTCTTCCCCGGACAGAGTGCGTCAACAGCTCCGGACCGGGGCGGCCTGGGTCATCTTCGGCGCCTTCCGGCCGGACCTGGTGGGCGCGGTCGGGCTGTTCCGCGGCCGGTACCCCAAGGCCTCCCACAAGGCCCATCTGTGGGGGATGTACGTAGAGCCCGGCCATCGCGGCCAGGGGATCGGGGCCGAGCTCCTCGGCGCGGTGATCCGCCACGCGCGGGAGCTGCCCGGAGTGACGTGGGTGCACCTCGGCGTGACCTCCGCGGCGTCCGAGGCCCGGCGGCTCTACGAACGCGCCGGGTTCCAGGTGTGGGGGACCGAGCCGGACGCCCTGCGCCACGAGGGGCGGACGGTCGACGAGCACCACATGGCCCTGCGGCTCGATTAGGAGGACAGGATGACCACCCGCTCCCGGCTTCCCGTGTTCCCGAGCGTGCCCAGCGAGCCCCCTGGCAACGCCGCCGTCGAGATCCACGACTCGGTGCTCGACCGCCTGGAGCGCCGGGGCTCGACCCTGCTGGCGACGCTGTCGCCGGCCTACATCCACCGCTCGCCGGGCCGGCCGGGAGTCGACCCGGGGACCGGCTGGACCGGCACGGCCGTCTTCCGTTTCCTCGGCGGCGAGGCGGACGGCACCGCGCAGTCCCTCCCCTGCGAGCTGAGCGAAGGCGAGCTCCGGCACTCCGGCGGCGTCTTCGAGAACGTCATCCCCGTCCCCCTCTCCCTGACCGGAGCCGTGGAGCTCCACCTGCGGGATTTTCAGGGCGGACAGGTGGTCCTGGTGGGGCAGGGGCTGGAGGTCTCGCTGGCGGGCCCGGGGACGTTCATCGAGGAGTTTCCGGGGCAGGCCGGTTAGGGCGGAGGGTCAAGGACGGGCCGGCTGCGGCTCGGGGTGCCAGCGGAGGATTTCGAGCTCGTAGGCATGGACGCGGACGCGCGGCGGGGACGCCACCTTCACCGCCGTCTCCCCCTCGGCCAGCACGAAACGCGGCGTCCCCAGGCGGTGCCGCTGCTTGCGCCGGGCCGTCAAATCCAAGGCCTGCCGGCGATCCCCGGGAGCGAGCTGCAGGTGGTCCAGGCCCGGGGCACGCCGGGGAACCCAGAGGATCAGCGAGACCACGTCGCCCGCCGCCATCCCCGGAGGGAGCGCCGCCATCACGTGGTTCGCCCCGGGCTCCGGCCGTTGGAAGCGCACCGGCCCCAGGACCGCGTCCCGTTCCCAGGGGTGGAGCAGGATCACCACCGTCTCGCCGCGGCTGCGGAACGGCCGGCTCGCCACCCGGAGGACCCGGTCCTCAGGGAGCCGTTCCAGCCGGCGGCGATAGAACTCGCCACCCGGGCTGTCCAGGCGGCTCTCCGGGAAGACCTCGGCGTCGGTGACATCGAGGAGCGCCGGAGCGAGCTGGTCGAGGCGAGCCACTTCGGTGGTCAGCGCGCGGCTCCTGCCGCCCAGCCGCAGCGTTCCCTCCACCTGTTCATGAGCCACGTGCCGCAACTCGATCTCGGGCAGCCGCTCGTGCAGGATCTGCCGCGCCACCTCCCAGTTGCTGGGGACCACCCGAAGATAGACGACGGCGAACTGCTGGCCGACGAGGAGCGCGCCGGCCAGCGACCAGACCGCCACGGCGGCGCGCCGGCCCGCCAGCGCCGGCGCACGGCGGGTCAGCAGCCGCCACGCCTCCACCATGCCCCACGCGGCGACCAGCGACGAGAAGGGGGCGACCGGCAGGTAGTTCTGGCCGCGGAAGAGCGTGGTCGCCGCCGAGTGGAAGAGCGAGTAGCCCAGGAGCTGACTCAGCACCACCACCCAGCCGAGCCGCCACTCCGCCGTGTCCCGGGCGGCGGGCCGGAAGAGACGCCAGAGCAGGAGCAGGAGGCCGGCCAGCAGGAAGAGGGAGGTCACCACCCCGTGATGGACCACGAGGAAATCGACCTGGCGGAGGAAGACGGTCCAGTGAGTGCTCTTCTCCGCCGCCCCGCGCTGCGCGTAACCTGTCGTCAGCCGCGGGATGTATTTGAGGACCAGGCCGAGGAACGGGTTGAGGGCCACGAAGGTGACGACGGAGGCGGCGCCGGCGAGGAGCAGCCAGCCCAGAGAGCGCCGGTCGCGCCGGCCTCCCATCCCGGCCGCGGCCGCCAGCGCGGCGCCGACGACTGGAAAACAGGCGGCGATGCCGGTGTACTTGGCCGACACCGCCAGCCCCACGCCGGCCCCCGCCCGCAGAAAGCGCCCCAACGACGGCCGGTAGGCGGCGGCGATGGCCCAGTAGCAGGTGACGGCGGTGAGCAGGAGCACCAGGATATCCGGCTTGAACTCCGCCGAGCTCAGCACGTGCCGGTGGAACGCCGCCAGGATCGCCGCCGCCAACAGGCCCAGCCAGGGGGATTGGATCCGCCGTCCGATGAGGAAGGTCACCCACAGGGAGAGGACGCCGAACACCACGTTGCAGCCGCGGCCGATCATGTACGCCGTGGGCGAGTAGCCATCCGCGGCCTTCCGCGAGAAGATCGACAGCGCTTCGGCGCCGGTGAGCCGGTGCAGCCCCTGGGAGGCCGCCATCACCGCGGCCTGCGGCAGATAGGAGAGGCTCAGGTAATAGGTGTGCCGCGGCCGGATCTCCCCCCGGAGGATGCTGGTCACGTTGCGGAACGGGAAGCGCTCGTCGAAGTAGCGGCCGGCGTGCAGCCCCTTGCTCGCGTCCCAGACCCGCAGCCCGAAGCTCAACACGAGGAGGACCAGCAGCAGGCGGCCGATCAGGCGGCCCGTCCGAGCCGCCTGTGTCGGCTCCGCAATGGGCACGCCGGGCGCGCGGGGAGGATCGGGACGGACGTCTTCCATCGAGTGCTATGCCTGTTGTCGCGGATGAAGGGGGAGATACCTAGCCGCTATTCGGCGCGGGATAATAGCACGGTGACCTCCATCGTCGAGCCGCTGCGCATCCTGGTCTCCCCTGCTCTATACCTGCCGCACCGGACGGGTCTGACCCCCGACGTGCAGCAGCTCGCGGAGCGCCTGGCGGCCCGGGGGCACCGGGTGACCGTGGTCTGCGCCCGCCACGACCCCTCGACGCCGCTCGGGGAGTCGTGGGAGAACGGCGTCCGGGTGGTCCGCCTCTGGCCGTTCCCCCTGGCCATCAGCCGCGGCATGGTGATGCCTGGCTACCCGTGGCGGGTGTTGAAGCTGATGCGGGAGCACGAACTGGTGAGCGTCCACACGCCGATGCTGGAGACTGCCCTCCTCGCCCGCCTCACCGGCCGGCGCATCGTCTGCACCCACCACGGCGACCTGGTCCTGCCCGGCGGGCTGGGCAACCGGCTCATCACCTCGGCGATGTTCGGCCTCTACACGTCGATGGCGAAGGACGCCGCGGCCATGGTCTGCCACACCCTGGACTACGCCCGGCACTCCTCCTACCTGAG
>DASPJI010000058.1:0-3886 GCA_035628695.1 Thermoanaerobaculia bacterium
CGGGCTTCGATCCGGCTAACGTGATGCTCATGGAAGTGCCGCTGCCGGTCAGCCGGTACCCCGAGAGCGCGCACAGGCTGGACTTCTTCGATCGCCTCTTCGGCTCGCTGCGCGAGCTGCCGGGGGTGAGCTCGGCAGCCGTTGCCGGCGATTTGCCGCTCGACGACAACCCTTACATCCCGGAGATCAAGATCGAAGGTCGTGAGCCGCGCGATCCGGGAGAGTTCCAGGCGGCGTTCAACGTCGTCAGCGACGACTACTTCCGCACCCTCGGCATCCCCTTGCTCCAGGGGCGGAGCTTCGTCGCCACCGATCGCGGCGAAGAGACGCTGCCGGTCGCGATCGTGAACCGGTCCATGGCGCACCGCTTCTGGCCAGGGGAGAACCCGGTAGGCCGGCGGTTCGAAGTACCATCCCATATGCCCGGCCAATTATTGACGGTGGTCGGAGTGGTCGGGGACGTGAGGCAACAGGGCCTCGAAACCGAGAGCGGCCCCTCCTTCTATCTGCCGTTCAGCCAAATGCCCGCCGGTGGGCAGGTATTCGTGCGCGCCTCCTTCATCTCCGGCACCCTGCTGCGCGACGTGCGCGCTCTGGTCCGGAGACTCGACCCGGAGCAGCCGGTGGTAAAGATGCAGACTCTGGAGCAGGTGCAGGATGAATGGATCGCCCCGTCCCGCCTCACCGCGGCCCTGGTCGGGCTCTTCGCCATCCTCGCCTCTGTCATCGCCGCTCTCGGTATCGGCAGCGTAGTGGCCTTCGCGGTCGCCGAGCGCACTCATGAGATCGGCATCCGCGCGGCACTGGGAGCCTCGCCCCGTCAGCTCCTCGGGCTGGTCGTGCAGCGGACGCTGCCGCTGCTCGTGGTGGGGCTGATCCTAGGCGGCCTGGGCTCCCTCTGGCTGACCCGCCTGATGAGCGGTCTGCTGTTCGGCGTCGAGCCCGGCGATCCGGTCAACCTGGCGGCCGTTGCCCTCGCCTTCGCCGTGGTGTTCGTAATCGCCACTCTGCTGCCGGCACGGCGGGCGGCGCGGATCGACCCGCTCCTGGCGCTCAAGGAGTGACGGTTCCGGACCGGCTCACCCCCTTGCGCAGGCGACGCGTCAGCTCTGTGCACCGAGGACAGCCGTGATCCGGCTCGACAGCTCGTCGACAGCCGGAGAGCGGAGGATCGAATAGTGATCTCCCGGCAGATCGACGATCTCCAGTGGGCCCGTGGCCAGACGCCCCCAGCCCAGGTCCGCCGCGGCCCCTGACACTCCTTCACCGGCGCGAAGGAGCAACAGCGGTCCGCCATAGGATCCACCGCGATACCCGCTCATCGCCTTGAGGTTGGCGCGGAACACGGCAAAGAGCCGGACGACGTCGTCCGCGCCGAGGTCGGGGGGGAAGAGGCCGGCCGCGAGCCCGCGCTCGTGGACGCGCCGGAGGTGAGATTCGGCGCTCTCGTCGGGCAGCGTGTCGGGCAGGCCGAGGGAGCGCCCGGTGAGACCGGCCAGATCGCGGCCGAAGAGGGCGAGCAGGTCGGCCGCTGCCAGGGGCTGCGAGTCTCCTCCGGCACGCGGAGCGAAGGCATCGATGAGGACCAGCGGCGCCACTGTCTCGCCGGCAAGGGAGAGCTGGCGGGCCATTTCGAAGGCGACGGCTCCGCCCATGGACCAGCCGCCTAGTGAGTAAGGGCCGTGCGGCTGGACTTTCCGGATCTCCGACAGATAGGAGATCGCCATGGACTCGAGGGTCGGCGCGTGACCGTTGCCGGCCGCCATCGACTGGAGCCCAGAGACCGGACGGCCGGGGTCCAGCCGGCGGGCGAGCTCGGCGTAGCAGAGCACGTTGCCCCCCACCGGATGGACGAGGAAGAGCGGAGGCAGCGCGCCGCCAGTCCGGAGAGCGACGAGCGGGGAGCCTTCCACCTCTCCGGAGCGCACCGCCGCCGCCAGCCGTTCCACCGTGGAGCCGCGGAACAGGGCCGAGAGGGGCAGGTCACGGCCCAGCTCGCGGCGCAGGCGCGCCAGCAGGCGGACGGCAAGCAGGGAATGGCCTCCGAGCTCGAAGAAATCGTCGCCGGCGCCCACCGGACCGGCGGCCAGCAGCTCCTCGAAGAGGCGGGCGATCCGCAGCTCCGTGAGGTCGCGCGGCGGGACCCACGACGCGGCCTGTCGCTCGGGCTCCAGCCGCGCCAACGCCCGGCGATCCACCTTGCCGTTAGAGGTGAGTGGGAAGGCCGGCAGGATCACGAAGGCGGTGGGCACCATGTAGTCCGGCAGGCGTTCCCGCAATGACTGGCGCAACTCGTCGGCCGCCAACTTGGCGGCGTCGCCGGTCACATAGGCGACCAGGCGCCGGTCGCCGGGCGCGTCCTCGCGCGCCACTACGACCGCCTCGCGGACTCCGGCGAGTGTAGCCAGAGCCGCTTCGATCTCCCCTAGCTCGATACGGAAACCTCGCACCTTGACCTGATGGTCCAAACGGCCGAGGAACTCCAGAGTGCCGTCAGGCAGCCAGCGCACGAAGTCGCCCGTGCGGTACAACCTGCCGCCCGAGCCGTCGAACGGATCGGGAACGAAACGCTCCGCGGTCAGATCGGGCCGGCACAGATAGCCGCGCGTCAGCCCCGCGCCGCCCAGGCACAGCTCGCCCGCCGCACCCACCGGCACCGGCGCCAGACCCGGCGCCAGGATGTAGGCCCGTGTGGCCGTGATCGGCCGGCCGATACCGGGAGCCCCGGAGCCGTCTCGGCAGACCAGCGAGAACGTCGAGTAAGTTGTGTCCTCGGAGGGGCCGTAGAGGTTCCACACCCGCTCGACGGTGCCGGTAGCGTAAAGCCGGTCGGCCAGGGAGCGCGGCAGCGCCTCGCCGGCCAGATTCACCGTGCGGATGGATTCGCCCAGACTCCCTGCGTGTAGTAGTTCCGACAGGGCCGACGGGACAGTGTTGACCAGGCTCACCCGCTCCCGCGCCGGCAGCGCCGGCAGCTCCAGGACGTCCTGCGCCAGGATCACCGTGCCGCCATAGCACAGCGGGACGAACAGCTCGAACACCGACAGGTCGAAGCCCAATGACGTGGCGGCGAGCACGCCGGACAGCTCCTCCGGGCCGAAGACCCCGCCGGCCCAGCGCACCAGCTCGACCGCGCTGCGGTGGGTGACGGCCACTCCCTTCGGGGCGCCGGTCGAGCCCGAGGTGTAGAGCACGTAGGCCAGGTTCTCCGGATCGGCGGTGCGGACCGGGTCGCTCCCGTCCCGGCTCTCTTCCGAATCGCGATCGACCAGGATCAGCGATCCGCTCCAGGCCAACTCGGCTGCCAGTCTCTCGTCGCTGACCAGGGCCACGGCCCCCGAGGCTGCGAGCATGCCGGCCAGACGCTGACGAGGCTGCCGCGGATCGAGCGGCAGATAGGCGCCTCCGGCCGCGAGGATGGCCAGCACGGCGACGACCATCTCCGTCGAGCGCTCGAGGCAGAGGCCGACCACCGTCTCCGGCCCGACGCCGGCGTCGCGCAGGTGAGCGGCCAGCCGGTCGGCCGCTTCGCGGAGCTCGCGGTAGCGGAGCTCTCGCTCGCCGACGACGAGGGCCACAGCCTCCGGAGTCCGGCGCGCCTGCGCCGCGAACAACTCGTGCAGGCAGGCGCGGGGCTCCGAAACCGGCCCCGTCTCGTTCCATTCGACCAGGATCTGCTCGCGTTCGGCCGGGCTCAACAGCGCCAGCTCGTAGACTGCCGTGTCCGGCGCCGCCACGGCCGCCGCGAGCAGCCGCTCGAAGTGCCCGGCCAAGCGGTCGACCGTCGCGGCGTCAAACAGCTCGGTGACGTACTCGACCGCACCGATCAACTGGCTGTTCCACTCTCGGAGGCCGAGTGTGAGATCGAACTTCGCCGTCGTCCGCT
>DASPJI010000059.1:0-2986 GCA_035628695.1 Thermoanaerobaculia bacterium
GCGGCGCCACGAGACCCTGCGCACCACCTTTGGCGAGAGCCAGGGCAAGCCGGTGCAGTCCATCGCGCCGCCTCCTTCCTTGTGGGAGCTGCCGCTCGCCGACCTCACCGCCCTGCCGGTGGCGGCGCGCCTGCCGGAGGCGCGGCGGCTCGCCGAGGAGGAGGCCGGGCGGCCCTTCGACCTCGAGCGCGGCCCGGTGCTGCGTACCACGCTCCTGCGGTTGGGCGCGGCTCATCACGCGCTGCTGCTCGACATCCATCACATCGCCTCCGACGGCTGGTCCATGGGGGTGATGACCCGCGAGATCGCGCCGCTCTACGCCGCGGCGGCGGATCGCCGGCCGTCTCCCTTGCCCCAGCTGGCGGTGCAGTACGCCGACTTCGCGGTCTGGCAGCGGCGATGGCTGTCGGGCGACGTGCTGGAGCGGCAGCTCGCCTACTGGCGCGACAAGCTGGCGGGCCTGCCGGTGCTGGAGCTCCCCACCGACTGGCCCCGGCCGGCGGAGCCGACCTTCCGCGGCGTCACCTTCAGCCACCCCCTGGGAGCCGCGCTGACGCGGGAGGCGCGCAGCCGGGCGCGCCAGCAGGACGCCACCCTGTTCATGGTCCTCCTCGCCGCCTTCCAGGCCCTGCTGGAGCGCTACACCGGCCAGCCGGACTTCGCCGTGGGGGCGCCCATCGCCAACCGCAACCGCGCCGAGGTGGAGCCGCTGATCGGCTTCTTCGTCAACAGCCTGGTGCTGCGCGGCGACCTCACGGGCGATCCGCCATTCTCTGGGCTGGTGGAGCGTACCCGCAAGACGGCGCTCGAGGCCTTCTCCTACCAGGATCTCCCCTTCGAGCGGCTGGTGGAGGAGCTGCGCCCCGAGCGGCGCCTGACGCACAACCCGCTGTTCCAGGTCGCCTTCGCGGTGCAGAACGCGCCGGTGGACCGCATCGACCTCCAGGGACTGTCGCTGGCGCCGCTCGAGAGTAGCTCCCCGTCCAGCCGCTTCGACCTGGAGGTGACGTTCTGGGAGGTGGAGGAGGAGCTGCTTGCCCAGATCACCTACAGCACCGACCTGCTGGACGAGCCGACGGTGCGGCGCCTGGTGGGACATCTGCAGTCGCTCCTGCTCGGCGTGGTGGAGAACCCGGCCCGCCACCTCTCCAGGCTGCCGGTCTTTCAGGAGGAGGAGGCGCACCAGATCCTCCGCGAATGGAACGATACGGAACGGCCGCTGCCGGTGGCGACCGTGGTGGACCTCTTCCGCGAGCAGGCCGCCCGCCGGCCGGGGGCCATCGCCCTCTCGTCGGCCGAAGGGGACCTCTCCTACGCCGACCTGGACGCGCGTTCGGACCGGCTGGCCCGGCGGCTGGCTGGCGCGGGCGTGCGCGCCGACGAGCCGGTGGGGATCCTCGCCGAGCGCTCGCACGCGCTGGTGGTGGGGATGCTGGGCATCCTCAAGGCCGGCGGCGCCTATCTGCCCCTGGACTCCAACTATCCGGCCGAGCGGCTCGCCTGGATGCTGGCGGACTCCGGCGCCCGCGTCCTGTTGGGCCAACCGGAGAAGCTGGCCGCGCTGTCCGAGACGGTGCGGCCGCAGGTGATGGTGGAGCTGACGGCGGACCCGGCGCTCCCGGCGCTCCCGGCGGACACCCGCGGCCCTGCCTCCGGCGGCATCCTGCCCGGCAATCTCGCATACGTCATGTACACCTCGGGGTCCACGGGACGGCCCAAGGCGGTGGGCATCACACACGGCAACGTCGTGCGGCTGGTGCGCGAGGGCGGCTATGCCCGGCTCGGGCCGGACGAGGTCCACCTGCAGTTCGCCCCCATCTCGTTCGACGCCTCGGCGTTCGAGATCTGGGCGCCGCTGGCCAACGGCGGGCGTCTGGTCATGGCCCCACCGGGCCGACTGTCGCTCGACGAGATCGGCCGGACGGTCGAGAGCCAGGGGGTGACCGTGCTGCTGCTGACCACGGGCCTGTTCAACCAGATGGTGGACCACCGGCTGGACCTCCTGCGGGGGGTGCGGCAGTTCCTGACCGGTGGCGAGGCGCTGTCGCCGGTGCACGGCGAGCGCGCCTTGAGAGGCCTGCCCGGGGTGACGCTGATCAACGTCTACGGGCCGACCGAGGTGACGGTGTTCATCTCCACCCACTCGATGAACCGGCCGGAGGAGGTGGGGACGCCGGTCTCCATCGGCCGGCCGGTGGGCAACACCTGGGCGGTGGTGGTGGACCGGGAGCTGCGGCCGGTGCCCTTGGGCGTCATCGGCGAGCTCTGCGCCGGCGGCTCCGGGGTGGCGCGAGGCTATGTGGGCCGGCCGGACCTGACGGCGGAGCGGTTCGTGCCGGATCCGGTCGGAGGCTTCGGCGAGCGGCTGTACCGGACGGGTGACCTGGCGCGCCTGCGCGCCGACGGCCTGCTCGAGTTCCTGGGCCGGCGTGACGGGCAGGTGAAGCTCCGGGGCTTCCGTGTGGAGCTGGGGGAGATCGAGGCCGCGTTGGCCCGGCATCCGGAGGTCCATGAGGCGGCGGTGACGATCCGCGAGGACTGGCCGGGGGACCGCCGGCTGGTAGCCTACGTGGTCCCCCGGAGCCCGGGCGGAGAGGCGCCGGTCGGGTTGCGGGAGGCCCTGGCCGCGATCCTGCCGGAGCACATGATCCCGTCGGCGTTCGTGGCGCTGCCGGCGCTGCCGCTGACCTCCAACGGCAAGGTGGACCGGGCGGCGCTACTGGCATCGGCGGCGCCGGAAGGACAGGCCGCGCCGCCGGTTGCCTACGCGCCGCCGGAGACGCCGCTGGAGGTCCGGATCGCCGCGCTCTACGCCGAGGTCCTGGGATTGGAGCGGGTGGGGCGGCACGACGGCTTCTTCGATCTGGGCGGGCATTCGCTGCTCGCCACTCAAGTCATGTCGCGCCTGCGCGACTCGCTCGGCGTCGATCTGCCGCTACGCCGGATGTTCGAGTCCTCCTCCGTGGCCGGCTTGGCGCGGGTGGTG
>DASPJI010000060.1:0-2898 GCA_035628695.1 Thermoanaerobaculia bacterium
GTGGTGACGTCCGAGTCCCTGCTCGACGGCGCCGAGGCCCCATCCCCTCCGGAAGCCGCGAGCGATCCGGACCACCTGGCGTACGTCATCTACACCTCCGGATCGACCGGCCGGCCCAAGGGCGTGCAGGTGACGCACGCCAACGTCGTCCGGCTGATGACGGCGACGGATCCGTGGTTCGGCTTCGGCGCGGACGACGTGTGGACGCTCTTCCACTCCTACGCCTTCGACTTCTCGGTCTGGGAGCTCTGGGGGGCCTTGCTGCACGGAGGGACGTTGGTCATCGTTCCGCACGGGGTGAGCCGCTCCCCGGAGGCCTTCTACGCGCTCGTCCGGCAGGAGAAGGTCACGGTGTTGAACCAGACCCCTTCGGCCTTCCACCAGCTCCTCTGGGCCGAGGAGGTGACCCTCACCCGGGAAGGGCGGGCGGCCGCTCCCAACCTCTCTCTGCGCTATGTGATCTTCGGCGGCGAGGCGCTGGATCCTGCCGGGCTGGCGCCCTGGTTCGAGCGCCATGGCGAGCAGCCGACGGTGCTGGTCAACATGTACGGGATCACGGAGACCACGGTCCATGTCACCTGGTGCCACCTGGGCCGCGATTCCGTCTCGGCCGCGGGGAGCGGGATCGGGCGGCCGATCCAGGACCTCGAGATCTATCTGCTGGACGCCGCCAGGAGGCTGGTGTCTGCCGGCATGGCGGGCGAGATCCACGTTGGAGGCCCAGGCCTGGCCTATGGCTATCTCGACCGCCCCATGCTGACCGCGGAGCGCTTCGTCCCGCATCCGTTCGATCCCAGAGAGCCCGGGGCACGCCTCTATCGGACGGGAGACCTCGCCCGGTTCCAGGAGGACGGACAGCTCCAATACCTCGGGCGGATCGACCATCAGGTCAAGGTCCGAGGTTTCCGCATCGAGCTCGGCGAGATCCAGGCGGTGCTGCTCGCGCATGCCGCGGTCCGCGATGCGGTGGTCGTGGCCCGGTCCGAGGACGGGAGGGCGGCGGAGCTCGTGGCCTACCTGGTCCTCCGCTCCGACAGCCCCGCCGCGCCAGACGGCGAGGCGGCGGCGCTCGAGGCGGTGCGCGAGCACCTCAAGGCGCGGTTGCCCGAGTACATGGTGCCGGCCCGGCTCGTGGCGCTGCCCGCCCTGCCGCTCACCGCGCACGGCAAGGTCGACCGCCGGGCGCTGCCCGAGCTGACTGGCGCACGGCTGGCCCGGGAGGAGAGCTTCGTGCCCCCCGCGACGCCGCTCCAGACGGAGATCGCCGCCGTCTGGGCCGAGGTCCTGCGGCTCGAACGGGTGGGGATCGCCGACAACTTCTTCGAGCTGGGCGGGCACTCGTTGACCGCCACGCGGGTCATCGTCCGTCTCAACGAGATCCTGCAGATGGATGTGCCGGTACGCACCATCTTCCTGCGGCCGACGATCCGGGAGCTCGCCGAGAGCCTCGAGAGCGCCAGGAGCGTGACGGTGTCCGAGGCGGCGCTGGATCAGAAGATGGAAGCGCTGCGCGAGCGGATCCGGCAGATCAAGGCGAGCCAGGAGGGCGCGGTCTGATGACGCCGGCGCTGGAAGCCGAGCTCCGGGACCTGGAGGCGCAGCTCCTTCTGCTGGAGGGGCTCAAGGCCTCCGGCAAGGACGGGCCGGCGTCTCCCATCGGACGCTCGCCGGACGAAGGGCCGCGGCCTCTCTCCTTCGCCCAGGAGAGGCTGTGGCTGGTCGATCGGATGGTGCCCGGCAGCGCGGTCTACAACGTCCCGGGAGCCGTCGGCCTCGCGGGAGAGCTCGACGAGGCGGTCCTGGAGCGCTGCCTGAACGAGATCGTCCGGCGTCACGCCACGTTGCGGACCACGTTCGAGACGGTGGACGGCCAGGCCGTCCAGGTCGAGGCGCCCCCCCGGGGCCTGTCACTGCCGCGGATCGACCTGCGAGCCCTGCCGGACCGCCAGCGGGAGCGGGAGGTCCGCCGTCTGGCTGCCGCGGAGGCGGGCCGGCCCTTCGATCTGACGCGCGGTCCGCTCCTGCGCACCCTCCTGTTGGAGCTCGCGGCCGACGATCACGTGCTGCTCTTCACCCTGCACCACATCGTCAGCGACGGGTGGTCGATGGGAATCCTGGTGCGCGAGCTGGGAGCGCTCTATGGCGCCTTCCGCCGCGGCCTGCCCTCCCCGCTGGCCGAGCTGCCGGTGCAGTACTCCGATTTCGCGGTCTGGCAACGGCGGTGGCTCTCGGGGGAGGTGCTGGAGGCGGAGCTCGCCTTCTGGCGCGGGCGGCTGGCCGGCCTGCCGGCGCGGCTCGAGCTGCCGACCGACCGGCCCCATCCGGCCGTGCAGACGTTCCGCGGCGGCAGCCTCTCCCTGACGCTGGACCGGGACCTGGCGGCGGACCTCCACGCCCTCGGCCTGGAGGAGGGGGCGACTCTCTTCATGGTGCTGCTGGCGGCCTTGCAGACGCTGCTCGCGCGCTATGCAGGGCAGGAGGACTTCGGGCTGGGGACGCCGATGGCGGGCCGCAGCCGGCCGGAGGTCGAGGGGCTGGTGGGGTTCTTCGTCAATACCCTGGTCCTGCGCGCCGATCTGACCGGCGACCCGACCTGCCGCGAGCTGCTCGCCCGGGTGCGGGATGTGACCCTGGAAGCCTACGACCACCAGCACCTGCCGTTCGAGAAGCTGGTGGAAGAGTTGGCGCCGGAGCGCAGCCTCGCGTACGCGCCGCTGTTCCAGGTGACGTTCGCCCTCCAGAACGCCCCGGTGGAGCCGATCGAGCTTCCGGGGCTCGCCGTGCGTCCTCTGGAGGCGGAGAGCGGGACGGCCAAGCTCGACCTCGTCCTAGCCCTGGGAGAGGGCGCCGCGGGTCTTGCCGGGACCGTGCAATACAACCGCGACCTGTTCGATGCCG
>DASPJI010000061.1:0-9626 GCA_035628695.1 Thermoanaerobaculia bacterium
CGCGCGGTGTTCGTGCCGCCCAACGACACCGACGCCCTGGAGCAGGCGATCAACGGCTTGATCGACGATCCCTGGCGGCGGCAGGAGCTGGCCGCGGCGGCGCGGGAGCGGGCCCTGGAGTACAGCCCGGAGCGCATGACCGAGGAGTACCTCGCCGCCTACGGTGAGGTCCTGGCGGCGGCAGGCAGGCTGTTCCCCGAGGAGCCGGCCTACCCGGCGTACAGCGAGCCGCTCCGCCAGCGCATGGCCGTCTGAAGACGACCGTTCGGATCGAACGTATGCGGATCGTCTTCTTCGTCCATTCGCTGCTGTCGGACTGGAACCACGGCAACGCACATTTCCTGCGCGGCGTCGCCAGCGAGCTGATCTCCCGCGGCCACGACGTGCGCGTCTACGAGCCGCGGGACGCCTGGAGCCTGCAGAACCTCCTCGCCGACCACGGCGAGGCGGCGGTCGACGGCTTCCGCGCCGCCTACCCCGGCCTCGACAGCGTCCGCTACGACCTGCGGCACCTCGACCTCGACCGCGCGCTGGACGACGCCGGCCTGGTGATCGTCCACGAGTGGAACGACCACGACCTGGTGCGGCGCCTCGGCGAGCACCGGCGCCACGGCGGCCGCTACCGCCTCCTCTTCCACGACACCCACCATCGGTCGGTGACCGCGCCCCAGGACATGGAGGCCTACGACCTCTCCCACTACGACGGCGTGCTCGCCTTCGGGCAGGTGATCCGCGACCTCTATCTAGAGCGCGGGTGGGCCGAGCGCGCCTGGACCTGGCACGAGGCGGCCGACACCCGGGTTTTCCGTCCCCTCGACGGCGAGCCGCCCCCCGGAAACGACGGGGACCTGGTCTGGATCGGCAACTGGGGGGACGACGAGCGAACGGCGGAGCTGCACGAGTTCCTCATGGAGCCGGTGCGCGAGCTCGGCCTCAGGGCCCGGGTGCACGGCGTGCGCTATCCCGAGGCCGGGCGCCAGGCGCTGGCCGCGGCGGGCATCGACTACGCCGGCTGGCTCGCCAACCACGAGGTGCCCCGCGCCTTCGCCCGCCACCGGGTCACCGTCCACGTGCCGCGCCGCCCCTACGTGCAGGCGCTGCCCGGGATCCCGACCATCCGCCCGTTCGAGGCGATGGCGTGCGGCATCCCGTTGGTGTCGGCCCCCTGGCACGACGCCGAAGGGCTGTTCCGTCCCGGGCGCGACTTCCTGGTCGCCCGCGACGGCCGGGAGATGAAGCGGCACCTGCGCGAGCTGCTGAACGACCCGGCGATGGCGCGCGAGCTGGCGGAGGCCGGCCGCCGCGCCGTCCTCGACCGTCACACCTGCGCGCACCGAGTCGACGAGCTGCTGACCATCGACCGCCAGCTCCGCGGCGCCCCGGCCGGGGTCCGCCTGGGCATCCCCATGGGAGTCGGGCTGTTATGAGATCCGGACTGACCATCTCCTTCTACGGCTCGAGCCTGGTCTCGGCCTACTGGAACGGCGCCGCCACCTACTACCGCGGCATCCTGCGGGCGCTGGCCGAGCGCGGCCACCGCGTCACCTTCTTCGAGCCCGACGCCTTCGAGCGCCAGGCGCACCGCGACATCCCCGACCCGGACTGGGCGCGGGTGGTGGTCTACCCCGCCACCGAGGACGGCGTGGTGCGGGCGCTCGAGCAGGGGCGCGGCGCCGACCTGGTGGTCAAGGCGAGCGGTGTCGGGGTCTTCGACCAGCTCCTGGAGGAGGCGGTGCTCGACCTGCGTCGCCCGGACGGCCTCGCCGTCTTCTGGGACGTCGACGCGCCGGCGACCCTGGACCGCCTGGAGACCGATCCGTCCGACCCGTTCCGGCCGCTGGTACCGCGCTACGACCTGGTGCTGACCTACGGCGGCGGCGATCCGGTGGTCGAGGCCTACCGGCGCTTCGGCGCCCGCGACTGCGTGCCGGTCTACAACGCCCTCGACCCGTCGACCCACATGCCGGTGCCGCCGGACCCCCGGTTCGCGGCCGACCTCGGCTTCCTGGGCAACCGGCTGCCGGACCGCGAGGCGCGGGTGGAGCAGTTCTTCCTGGAGCCGGCGGCGCGGCTCCCCGGGCGGAGCTTCCTGCTCGGCGGCAACGGCTGGGGCGACAAGCCGATGCCGGAGAACGTGCGCTACCTCGGGCACGTCTATACGCGGGATCACAACGCTTTCAACTGCACGCCGCTCGCGGTGCTCAACATCAGCCGCGAGAGCATGGCGCGCTACGGCTTCTCGCCGGCCACCCGGGTGTTCGAGGCGGCCGGGGCGGGGGCCTGTCTGATCACCGACGCGTGGGTGGGGATCGAGATGTTCCTGGAGCCGGACCTGGAGGTGCTGGTGGCGCGGGACGGGGAGGAGGTGGCGGCACGGCTTGAGGAGCTGACGCCCGAGCGGGCGGGCCGGATCGGCCGGGCGGCCCTGCGGCGGATCCTCTCCGAGCACACCTATGCCCATCGTGCGGCCCAGGTCGAGGCTCTCCTCGACGCCGAGCTCGCCGCGCAACCCGTGACCGCCGGCGTATCGAAAGGCGCCGGCCTGGAGGCCTTCTCTTGAACCACCAGCCGCTCGACATCGTCATCCTGGGCCTCTCCATCACCTCGTCCTGGGGCAACGGCCACGCCACCACCTACCGCGGCCTGGTGCGGGAGCTCTCCCGCCGCGGCCACCGGGTGCTGTTCCTGGAGCGCGACGTCCCCTGGTACGCGGAGAACCGGGACCTCCCGGAGCCCCCCTACGGCCGCACCGTCCTCTACTCCAGCCTCGAGGAGCTCAAGGACCGCTTCGCGCGCGAGGTGCGGAGCGCCGATTTCGTGATGGTCGGCTCCTACGTCCCCGAGGGGGTGGCGGTGGGCGAGTGGGTGACCCGCACCGCCTCCGGGGCGACGGCCTTCTATGACATCGACACGCCGGTCACCCTCGCCAAGCTGTCGCGCGGCGACCACGAGTACCTGACGCCGGAGCTGATCCCCTGCTACGGCGCCTACTTCTCGTTCACCGGCGGCCCGATCCTGCGCCGCCTGGAGCGCCACTTCGGCTCCCCTATGGCGCGCCCGCTCTACTGCTCGGTCGACCCGTCGCTCTACCGGCCGGAGGAGGCCGCGCCGCGCTGGGACCTGGGCTACATGGGCACTTACAGCGACGACCGCCAGCCGACCCTCGACCGGCTGCTGCTCGAGCCGGCCCGCCGTCTGAGCCAGCGGCACCGTTCGGGCCAGGGGCGTTTCGTGGTCGCCGGGCCGCAGTACCCGGCCGAGATCCGCTGGCCGAAGAACGTCAAGCGGATCGAGCACCTGCCGCCGCGCAAGCACTCGCGCTTCTACAACGAGCAGCGCTTCACGCTGAACGTCACCCGCGCCGACATGATCCAGGCCGGCTTCTCCCCCAGCGTGCGGCTGTTCGAGGCCGCGGCCTGCGGCACGCCGATCATCAGCGACTCCTGGCCGGGGCTCGAGACCTTCTTCGCCATCGGCGAGGAGATCCTGACCGCCCGCACGGCCGGCGACGTCCTCCACTATCTGCAGATCCCCGAGGAGGAGCGGCGGGCCCTGGGACAGCGCGCCCGCGCCCGCGTCCTCGCCGAGCACACCGCCGCCCACCGTGCCGAGGAGCTGGAGGGGTACGCCCTGAGTCTCCTGGCGCGCAAGGCCGCCTGAGCCCCTGAGCCATAGCGACCGTCCAACTCTATGAGCGCGACCACCACGCTGGCCGACGAAATCGCAGCCCTGGGCCCCTGGTTCCACAACCTCCACCTGCCGGACGGCACCCAGACCGCTCCCGGCCACTTCCTGGGGGACTTCCCCAGCTTCAAGTGGCGGGACCTCCAGGCGCACCTGCCGGAGGACCTGAGCGGCTGGACCGCCCTGGACATCGGCTGCAACGCGGGCTTCTACTCCTTCGAGCTCGCCCGCCGCGGCGCCCGCGTCACCGGCATCGACCACGACCCGCACTACCTGCGGCAGGCCCACTGGGCCGCCCGGCAATTCGGCCTCGAGGACCGGGTGCGGTTCCGCCACATGCAGGTCTACGACCTCGGCCGCAGCGGCGAGTCCTACGACCTGGTGCTGTTCATGGGGGTGCTCTACCACCTGCGCTACCCCCTGCTCGGGCTCGACGCCGTCGCCCGTTGCGTGCGCCGGCTGATGGTCTTCCAGACGCTCACCATGCCCGGCGAGGAGGTCTACGATGCCCCCGCCGACCTCGCGATCGACGAGCGGGAGCCGCTGCTCGCCCCCGGCTGGCCGAAGATGGCCTTCCTCGAGCACCGCCTGGCCAACGACCCCACCAACTGGTGGGCGCCGAACCACGCCTGTGTCGAGGCGCTGCTCCGCTCTGCCGGCATGGAGGTCACCGGCCGCCCCGGTCACGAGATCTACCTCTGCCGCCCGAGCCAGCCGCGCGAGGAGCAGACCTGGATCGGCCGCGAGATGCGCATCGCGCTCGGCATCGAGCCCGAAGGCTAGGCCCTCACCTCCGTCTCCCGTTCCCGCGCCGTCCTCCTCCCGGGGCAGCCGTTGCCCCGCGAGAGATGGCCGTCCTACCCGACGAAACGATCGTCCTACCCGGGGTAGGGCCGTCATCCCCTGGGGGATGGCCGCCGTACCCCGGGTAGGATCGCCGTACCCGGAGCGATGGCCTCCCTGCCTGGAGGATAGACGCCATCCCTCCGGGTAGCCTCGCCCTACCCTGGGTAAGACGGCCATACCCGGAGGTAGGACGGTCATCTTCCCGGGGGATGGCCGTCGCCGAGCGGCATCAATCTTGCGATGGCTCTCCTCGAACACGCTCCTCCGCGGGGCCGCCGTTGCGACGGCGGCCTTCGTGGACTTTTCAACCCGTCAACTCATCAAGGAGGAGTTGCCATGAAGCTCGAATCCCTGAAGGACCTCTACCTCGAACAGCTCAAGGACCTCTATAGCGCCGAGACGCAGCTGCTGGAGGCCCTGCCCAAGATGGCCGAAGGCGCGGCCGCCTCGGACCTGCGCAAAGCCTTCTTCGATCACCTCCGCCAGACTCAGGAGCAGGTCACGCGCCTGGAGCAGATCTTCAAGGATCTGGGGGAGAGCCCCAAGGGTCACACCTGCGAGGGCATGAAGGGCCTCCTCAAGGAGGGGAACCAGATGCTCAGCATGAAGGGTGAGCCCGAGGCCAAGGACGCCGGCCTGATCGCCGCCGCCCAGCGGGTGGAGCACTACGAGATCGCCGGCTACGGCACCGTCCGCACCTATGCCGAGCTGCTCGGCCGTGACGAGCACGCCCGGCTGCTCGAGCGCACCCTCCAGGAGGAGGAGGAGACCGACGAGCTGCTCACCCAGCTCGCCGAGAGCCACATCAACGAAGAGGCGCTGGCCGGCTGAAGCGAAGAACGGCGCCGCTCTGGACGGCGCGGCGCCGTTCCATCCTCTCCCACCCCCTACACCGCCCGCAGCCCGCTCTTCCTTCGCCGCTTCTTCTTCTCCGGCTCTGGCGCCGCCGTCGTCGTGTGTTGGCGCAGCAGGCCCAGCGTCTTCGACTCCAGCCCGCGCAGGCCGCCCTGGGCTTCGGTATCCGTCGAGTCCTCGACGACTTCGGCCAGGGCCTCCACCAGCTTGCCCTCCACGAAGCTGTCGATGACCACCGGGTGGATGTAGAACTTGCGGCAGGTGGCGGGGCGGTTGCCGAGCTCCGAGGCCACCCGCTTGACGGTCTCGACCACCGCCTTGTTGGCCTCCTTCTGGCTCTCGCAGCCGCCGATCTCCAGCAGCGCCGCGAGGGCGAGCACCGTGCCGCCCCAGGTCCGGAAGTCCTTGGCCGTGAAGTCCTCGCCGGTGATCTCGCGCAGGTAGGCGTTGACGTCCTCGGAGCTGATCTTCTGGCGCTCCCCCTGCTCGTCCAGGTACTGGAAGAGCGTCTGGCCCGGGAGGTCCCGGCACCTCTGGACCACCCGGGCGAGCCGGCGGTCCTGCACCTCGACCGAGTGCTCCTGGCCGCTCTTGCCGCGGAACTCGAAACGGAGCTTCGACCCTTCGATGTCCACGTGCCCGTCGCGCAAGGTCGTGAGGCCGAAAGAGTTGTTCTGGCGGACGTACTCCTTGTTGCCGATGCGGATCAGCGTCGTCTCGAGGAGCTTGACCACCGTCGCCAGCACCTTCTCCCGCGGCAGGCCGCGCAGCGACAGGTCGGCCTCCAACCGCTCGCGGATCTTCGGCAGCGCGTCGCCGAAGGCGATCATGCGGCCGAACTTGGTCTCGTCCCGCACCGAGCGCCACTCCGGGTGGTACCGGTACTGCTTGCGGCCGCGGGCGTCGCGGCCGGTCGCCTGCAGGTGGCCGTTGCGGACCGGGCAGATCCAGACGTCGGTCCACGCCGGCGGGATGGCGAGCGACTTGATGCGCTGAAGCTCCTGGGGGTCGCGCACGGTCTTGCCGTCGGGCGCGATGTAGGTGAACGACTTGCCGGCCTTGCGCCGGCGGATCCCCGGGCGGTCGTCGGTGACGTAGCGGAGGCCCGCCGCCTTGGCGCTCTCCACCGGATCGACGTAGACGGCGACGGTCAGACCGCTGTCGGCCCCGGCCTGTTCCTGGATCTCGTCTCGGAGCTGCTCGAGGACTGCCATGTTCCCTCGTTTGTAAAGAATGCATCCATGCAACTGTCGCAAGGAGCCGATCCGCGGGCTCACCCGCGCCCTGCCCTCCACGCAATGCAGCGAACATGCCCGAAGCTCCCGCCGCTCAAGGGTTTGCACCGGGTTCACACGGCGGCCACGGCGGCGGCATCCGTATGGCATACAACCTGCAGCTAGAAAGAGTTTCCGCGGGCAGGCGTCTTGGCCCGAGGTGTCTGACATCCGGTCTTTCAGCGAGGGGTTTATGAGCATTGTCTCCATGTCCGTGCCGGAGCCGCGGGAACGCATGCGCGGCGACCGTTTCCTGATCGTCTCCGACCGTCTGCCCATCGTCCTGGGCCGGGGCGAGGAGGGGTGGCGCGCGGCTCCGGCCGCGGGGGCGCTGATCTCGGCGTTGTCGCCGGTGCTGCGCGAGCGCCGCGGCGTCTGGATCGGCTGGCCCGGCGTGACGGCCGAGAAGATGGCCGGGCTGCGCACGGTGCTGACCGGCGCCATCCAGGAGGGCGGCTACCCCCTCCGCCCCGTGCTGCTGAGCGAGAATGAGGAGAGGAACTGCCACGCCGGCTTCTCGGGCGAGGTGATCTGGCCGCTGTTCCACGATTGCCCGCTGGAGTGCAACTTCGACCCCTCCTACTGGCGCGCCTACCAGCGGGTGAACCGCAAGTTCGCGCGGGCGGCGGCCAAGGTGCTCTCGGTCTCCGGGGCCGCCGCCGTCTCCGGCAGTGGAGGCCCTGGCACCGGTTTCCTTTGGGTCCACAACCACCTGCTGATGAACGTCGGCGCCGAGCTGCGCCGCCTGGGCCTCCGGTCCCGCACCGCCTTCTTCCTCCACCTCCCCTTCCCCGGCCCGGACATGTTCGTGAAGCTCCCCTGGCGGGAGCGCATCCTCCAGGGGCTCCTGGCCTATGACCAGGTCGGCCTCCAGACCCCCCGCGACCTGGTGAACTTCCTGGACTGCGTGCGGCTGCTCACCCCCGGCGCCGAGCTCTCCCCCTGCGCCGACGGCCTCTGGAGCGTCCGCGGGCGGACGGAGGCGGGGGACTTCGAGCTGCGCGCGGGCGCCTTCCCCATCGGCGTCGACGCCCGGGACTTCGCGGCACGGGCGGCCCGGCCGGACGTGCAGGAGCGCGCCGCCGCCCTCTCCGCCTCGCTGCGCGACCGCAAGATGATCCTCGGCGTCGACCGGCTGGACCGCTCCAAGGGGATCCCCGAAAAGCTCCGCGCCTTCGCCGAGGCTCTGGAGCGCCAGCCCGAGCTGCACGACCGGGTGGTGCTGGTCCAGGTCGTGGTGCCGAGCCGGGAGGACCTGCCGCGCCACACCGCCCTGCGCGCCGAGATCGAGCGTCTGGTCGGCGAGATCAACGGCCGCTTCGGCCGCCTCGGCTGGACGCCGATCCACTACGCCCACCGCGCGCTGGAGCCGGACGAGCTGCTGGCCCACTACCGGGCCGCCGACGTGATGCTGATCACGCCGCTCAAGGAGGGGATGAACCTGCTGGCCAAGGAGTACTGCGCCGCCGACCTCGACGAGCGGGGCGCGCTGGTGCTCTCCGAGTTCGCCGGCGCCGCCTCCCAACTCGCCGACGGCGCCCTCCTGGTCAATCCCCACGACGCCCGCGCCACCGCCCGCACCCTGGTACGGGCCTTGCGGATGACGGCGGCGGAGCGGGCGGACCGCATGCGCCGGTTGCGCGAGCGAGTCCGCCGCGAGGATGTCTCCTGGTGGGCTGGCGCGTTCCTGGACGCCGCCTACGCCGATGCCGGCGAGATCGCCGATATCGCCGGCTCCGTCGGCGACTCGCCCCGCCGGGAGACGTCGGCCGGATTGCGGAGCTTCTCCTGACCCTCCCCGCCCGGCGCTCTTGCACCCTCGAGGGCAAGCTTCTATAAATAGCCCTCTGCCGCCGGTCCCTTCCGGGCACCGGCACGACCCATGCCCCAAGCCGGAGGAAGAGCCGACATGGACGCGCCAGCACACGACAGCGAGGCCAGACAGCACGGCGCGCCGGTCGAGAGCCTCGAGGAGGCTCTGCGACCCGGAGTGCTGAGGATCGGGAACGACGGGAGCGCCCGCTCCGGAGATCCGCGGGCCCTGGCCCTGCTCGGAGGCACCGAAGGCTCCTCTCTCGAGAGCTTGTGGGGCGACATCCGCCCGCGCCTGGAGGAGGCCGGCCTGGGCTGGCAGGAGGGCGGCCCGGGGCACGCCGCGCTCGACCTGACATCGCCAACGTCGCCGGCCGGCGCGCGCCTGCACTTCGACCTGTATCCGGCCAGCGGCGGCGACGGCGTGCTGCTGGTCAGCGACGCCCAGGTCGCCGAGGCGCTCGAGGCGGACCTCCGCCTCTCCTCGCAGATGCGGGCTCTGTCGCAGATCTCGCCCGCCGTGGCGCACGACCTGCGGGCGCCGATCAACGCCATGGTGTTCAACATCGAGGTCCTCAAGGAGACCCTCGCCGCGGCCGGGGGACTGGAGCCGGCGATGCGGGACCGCCAGCTCCGCTACGTCAACGTCCTCAAGGAAGAGCTGAACCGCCTGCACAAGTCCCTCGAGGTGTTCATCGCCCACACCTCGCCGCGCGGCGATCGCGTCGAGGTCCTCGACCTGCGCGAGCTGCTGGAAGAGCTGGGGGCCCTCCTCGTGGGCCCGGCGCGCAAGCAGCAGGTCCAGGTCAAGACCGAGCTGGGTGGGGAGCGTGCCGCCCTGGAGGTGAACCGCTACCTGCTGCGGCAGGCGCTGCTCCACGTGGCGCTGGCGGTTCTCGGGCCGGTGCCGCGGCAGGGGACGCTGGTGATCCGCCTGGAGTGCCAGGAGGAGGCGGTGCGGGTCCGGATCGAGGGCGTCGGCGGAGAGCCCGCAGCGGCGGGATCGCCGGCTTCGAGCGGCCAGGCGGCTCAGGAGCCCGGGTTTGGGCTACTCTTCTCCCCCGGCGGCACCATTGGCCCGCTGCACGTCGCCCGCGCCATCCTCGCCGCGCAAGCCGGCGGCGAGCTGCGCCCCGCCGGTTCCGGGGCGGCGCC
>DASPJI010000062.1:0-25786 GCA_035628695.1 Thermoanaerobaculia bacterium
GACCCAGGTTCCGGAGAGGTGACGTGCCGCCCCTGCCGGGGCTGGGGGGGTTGGAGCGACCGGTTCCTGGGGCTCACGCCGCCAGGCTAAGTTCTTTCGCCGCTTCGCGGCTGACACGACCCCAGAGCTTCCCTCTCTTGACGCTCTTGACTTGACAGTCTTGACGCTCTAGGCTGTCCCCATGACGCACGCCGCCGCTGCCGCCCGCGCTTTCGAGAGGACCCTGGAAGAGCTGGAGCGCCAGCCGGATAGCCCGGACCTGGGCGATCCCGCGGCTCTCGGCCGGCGCGCCGCCCTGCTCGCCGTGGCGGACGCGGTCTGGGGCAAGGCGCTTGGTCCGCTCTACGATGTCGAGCAGGTGAAGGCGCTCCTCGAAGTGAGCAGCCGGCAGGCGGTGAGCGATCTGGCCAAGCGCGGCCGGCTCCTGGCGCTGGAGGCGTCCGGCGGCCGCAAGCTCTACCCCGCCTTCCAGTTCGGACCGGACGGCCGCCCTTATCCCGAGATCGTCCGGGTGCTCGAGGCCTTCGCCGGCGCGGTCGAGAGCTTCTATACCATCGCCTCCTGGTTTGTCACGCCCCAGGATCTCCTCGACGGAGAGACCGGCGCGGCCTGGATGCGATCGCGTCGCGACCCTGAGCGCCTCCTCGAAGCGGCCCGCCGCGCCGCTGCCCCCCTCGCCCGGTAAGCCCTGGACACCCTGCCCTCCCCTCCGGCCGACCTGAGCGGTTTCCCCGGCCTGCACCTGGGCCGCGCCCGGCTCTACCGCATCCACCGGGTGGCAAACGGACCATGGTGGTTCTCCACCGACGGCTCCGGCCGGTTCGACCTCCCCCGCGGCAGCGACCGGGGTACCTGCTACCTGGCGGACGACCCGTTGGGCTGCTTCCTGGAGGTGTTCCGGTTCACCTGGCTCGTCCCGGAGGAGGAGGTCCAGAGGCGGAGGCTCGCGCGCCTCGAGCTTCCCGAGGTCCTCCTCGCCGACTGCACGGCGAGCCGCAGCCGGCGCTTCGGGATCACCGCCGAGATCCACTCGACCACGGACTACGGGCTGACCCAACGCTGGGCCGCCGCGTTCGCCGCGGCCGGCTTCGACGGGGTCCGCTATCTGCTGCGCCACGACCCGGGGCAGATGCTATCCGGGGTCGCCCTGTTCGGCCCCGCCGGCGCGCCGGATTGGGAGGTCCCGCCCGGTGAGCCCCTCGGCTCCGACCTCCTCCTGGAAGCCGAGCGCCGCTTCGGCATCCGGGTGCTGCCCACGCCGTGAAGGTACGCCGGCGACGCCGGGCGTCCTCCGCCATCCTGGTACACTGCGGCCGCGCCGGATGGCGTATCCACCCAGAGAGGAGTGCAATCGATGAAGAAGACGAAAAAGCTGATGCTCAACCGTGAGACCCTGCGGACCATGGACGTCGCGGGGGGTGACAAGCCGGGCACGCACCCCGAGCTGCCGAACACGATGGTCACCTCCTGCGACTACACCTACTCGTGCCGTGAATGGTCCTGCACCTGCCCGGTTCAATTGATCTATTAGGTACTTTGCCCTCCGGCCCCGGCCGGCCGCCATCTCGGCGACCGCGCGGCGCCGGACGCCGAACGCCGCATCGTCGCCGGTTCCAGCCACCGGCTGTCTCCTCTTCGGAGACAGCCTGGTACGATGGAGGAGATGAAGTCTCTTGCTTCGGCCCTCTCTCCGTTCTTCTCCGCCAAGCTCCGCAGGCGAGGAGACGAGTACTTCCACCTCCGCCTCGTCCGGCTCCTCTCCTGCACCGGCGACCAGGTGGAGGCCGTGGTGTCCGGGCCGGAGGACTACCGGGTCGTGCTGCGGCGCGAAGAGAAGACCGTCCGGGCGAGCTGCACCTGCCCCTTCGCCAGCGATGGGACCGGGGTCTGCAAGCACATCTGGGCCACGGTCCTGGCCGCTGATCAGGAAGGCGGGCTCCGCGGCCCCCTCGGCGGCCTGCCGAACCGCGTCGTGTACCTGAGCCCCGACAGGGACGAAGAGGAGGGGGAGGTGGACCTGTCCGGCGTCCCCTCGGCGGCGAGGCCGCAGAGGGCTTCCCCGCCGCCCCGCCTTCCCGCCTGGCGGGAGATCCTGGCCCCCATTGCCGGCGCGAGCCCCCTTCCGGCGGCCCGCCAGACGGAGATCCTTTATGTGATCGACCTGCCGGGAAGCCTGGAACGGCAGCGGCTCTGTCTGGAGATCCTGACCCTCCAGCGCAAGCAGGACGGCTCGCCCGGAGCCCTCCACCCGCTCCGGATGAACCGCGCTCAGATCGCCCAGCACCACGAGCCGCTCGACCGCGCGATCTTCCAACTGCTGCTCGGAGCGGAGACGTCGAACCCGTACCTGATCCGCTACCAGGAGGTCCCCCAGCACCCCTCCGTCCCTAACGAGATCGCGCCGGAGATCGCCCGGCGTCTCTGTCTCACCGGCCGTTGCCGTCTTCGTGCCCAGGATCGGCAGATCGGCGAGCAGCCGCTGGCCTGGTACGACGGTCCGCCCTGGGAGCTGTGGCTGGTGGTCCGCGACGAGGGAGACGGCGGTTGCGAGGTCGTCCCGGAGCTGCGCCAGGGCGATACGCGGCAGGACGCCCGTGGGCTCCCTCTCCTGGATCAGGCGGGCCTGCTGCTCACCGGCGGCGGGGTGGTCCCGGTGGACACCGGCGGCGCCGCGGCGTGGCTGCCCTTGCTGCGGCGCGCCGGCTCCTTGCGGGTGCCCGCCGCCGAGCGCGAGGACTTCCTGGAGGTCCTGCTGGCCGCGCCCGTCCTCCCCCACCTCGAGCTGCCGGACTCGATGCGGGTCGAGGAGGTGTCCGTGGCTCCACAGCCGCGCCTCCGCCTGTCGCCGCCCGGGCATCGCTCATCCCCGGCCGGCTGGCCGACGGCGACGGTCTCCTATCTCTATGAAGAGCTCGAAGTGCCCGCGGGGCCCGGGCGCAGGGGGATCTATCAGAAAGGACAACGCCGGTTCCTCCTCCGCGACTGGGAGGCGGAGGAGCAGGCCCTCACCCGTTTGGCGTCATTGGGGTTCCGCACCGGGATGCCCGATCCACGAGGCGAGCCGGCGTTGCGGATCGCCCCCAGCCGGATCCCGCAGGCGGTGCGCGCGCTGCTCGCCGAGGGGTGGTCGGTGGAGGCGCAGGGCAAGCTCTACCGGACCGCGGAGCGCTTCGACGTCCGCGTCACCTCCGGCATCGACTGGTTCGAGCTCCACGGCGACGTCGAGCTCGGAGGCGAGACCGTCGGCCTGCCGCGCCTCCTCGCCGCCCTGCGCCGCGGCGACGGCTTCGTGCCCTTGAGCGACGGCAGCCTCGGCCTGCTCCCCGAAGAGTGGCTGAAGCGCTGGGAGCCCCTGGCGGCGCTGGGCACGGCCGAAGGGGATCACGTGCGGTTCGAGATGCCGCAGGCGCTCCTCCTCGACGCCTGGCTGGCTGCCGAGCCCGAGACGAGCTTCGACGAGACCTTCACGCGGGCTCGCGAGCGCCTGCGGAGCTTCTCCGGCATCGTTCCCGCCGCCGCGCCGGAGGGGTTCCGGGGCACCCTCCGCCCGTATCAGCAGCTCGGCCTCGCGTGGCTCCACTTCCTGCGCGACTTCGGCCTGGGCGGCTGCCTCGCCGACGACATGGGCCTGGGCAAGACGGTGCAGGTGCTGGCCCTGCTCGAGTCCCGGCGGCAGCGGCGCGCCGCCGAGGGCCTGCCGCCCGCGCTGGTTGTGGTCCCCCGTTCCCTGGTGTTCAACTGGCAGGTGGAGGCCGCTCAGTTCACTCCCGCGCTGCGGGTGCTCGACTATTCCGGCAGCGGCCGCTCGCGGGACCTCGAGTCGTTCGCCGGCCACGACGTCGTCCTCATCACCTACGGCACCATGCGCCGGGACATCGGCATCCTCAAGGAGGCGCAGTTCGACTACGTGATCCTGGACGAGGCGCAGGCGATCAAGAACGCCGCCAGCCAGACGGCCAAGGCGGCCCGGCTGCTGCGCGGGCACCATCGCCTGGCCCTCACCGGCACCCCGATCGAGAACCATCTGGGCGAGCTCTGGAGCCTGCTCGAGTTCCTCAACCCCGGCTTCTTCGGCTCGGCGTTCCACGCCAAGCCGGCCGAGCTGCGCGAGGCGGGGACCGCGGCGCGCGAGACCCTGGCGCGCGCGTTGCGCCCGCTGATCCTGCGCCGCACCAAGGACCAGGTGGCGCCGGAGCTCCCTCCGCGCACCGAGCAGACGCTCATCTGCGACCTTCCCAACAAGCAACGCAAGCTCTATGACGAGCTGCGCGACTACTACCGCGCGGTCCTCGACCAGCGCATCGCGGCGCAGGGGCTGGGACGCTCCAAGCTCCTGGTGCTCGAGGCCCTGTTGCGGCTGCGCCAGGCCGCCTGTCATCCCGCGCTGCTGGACCGCGGCCACGCGGACGATCCCTGTGCCAAGCTCGACCTGCTGCTGCCGCAGCTCGAGGAGGTTCTCGACGAGGGACACCAGGCCCTGGTCTTCTCCCAGTTCACCTCCTTCCTCGCCCTGCTGCGCCGCCGGCTCGACGCCGCCGGCCTCCCCTATCTCTATCTGGATGGCAAGACCCGCAAGCGCCAGGAGCTCGTGGACGCCTTTCAGTCCCGCACCGGGACCCGGCTTTTCCTGATCAGCCTGAAGGCCGGCGGGCTCGGCCTCAATCTCACGGCGGCGGACTACGTCTACCTCCTCGATCCCTGGTGGAACCCGGCGGTCGAAGCCCAAGCCGTGGACCGGGCACACCGCATCGGCCAGACGCGGAGCGTCTTCGCGTACCGGCTGGTGGCCCGTGACACCGTGGAGGAGAAGATCCTGGAGCTCCAGGCCGGCAAGCGCGCCCTCGCCGAGGCCATCATCCAGGCCGATGACAGCCTGATCGCCAACCTCGGCCGGGAGGACCTGGAGCTATTGCTCTCGTGAAGCGGGGCGATCGATCCGGGCGAAGACGTTCTCGACCATCCGGTCGCAGCGGGCGCCGTCGAAGAGGTAGAGCCGGCGCACCTCATCGCCGATCCGCTGGTCGAGCCTCTCGCGCAGGCTGCGCTTTGCCCGGTGCAGGCGCACCCTGACGTTCTCCACCGTGAGGCCCAGCGCGTCGGCGGTCTCCTCCGTCGAGAGGCCCTCGATCTCGCGCAGACAGAAGACGGACCGCAAGGGATCCGGGAGGATCTCGACCGCTTCCCGCAGGATCGCATGCAACTCGCGGTTCGCCAGCTCCTTCTCCGGCCCGGGAGTCTCCGTGGGCGGCTCCGGAGGCTCATCCCCGCCGATCGAAACCAGCCGCCGCCGTTTCCGCGCCCGGGCCAGCGCCTCGTGGCAGGCGATGCGGGTCAACCAGGTGGAGAACCGGGCTTCGCCGCGGAAGGAGGCGAGATCACGGAAGGCCCGCACGTAGGCGTCCTGCGTGACGTCCTCGGCCTCCGCGTCGTCCGTGACGATGCCACGGGCGACGCGGAACAGCCGCTGGTTGTAGCGCCGCATCAGGATCTCGAAAAGCGAGGTGTCCCCCGCCAGCACGCGCGCCACGACCTCCTCGTCGGAGAGGGCCGTGGGCGCGGCGGCGGGTAGGAGTGCTGGCAGGCTCATCATCTCGGCTCCAGGTCGATTCTACGCCCGGCTCTCCCGCAGGCTGGCCCTGCGCGCCGCCGCGGGCTCCTCCTGCCGCAGCTCGGCCAGCCGGGCGAGGGTATACGCGCCGACCGCCATCGCGAGGTCCCGGACGGCGATGTCGAGCAGGCCCATGGTGACGAGGTTCAGCGCGATGAGGACCAGCCAGGCGGCGGCGATCCAGGCGCCGAGCCGGGTCCAGCGCGTGAGGATCATCACGCCGACCGCCATCTCGATGATCCCCACCGCGTACATGAACGTCTCGGGAGACACGGGGAGCAGGCCCGCCATCACGGGGCTCAGATACTGCGGCCAGTCGGTCAGCAGGTTGAAGAACTTGTCGAGCCCCGCCAGCAGCGGCACCAAGCCATAGGTCAGCCACAGGGGCCGGTAGAGTGATTCGAGGCTCGGGTTGGAATGAGTCGTGGTCATCGGATCGTCCTCCTTTACTTATAGAGAGTCACGAGGCCGGAGAACGTTACAAGGGGACATGCGGTAGCATCCGCCGCCATGGACATCTCCCGTCGCCAGGCCCTGGCCGGCGCCGCCGCGCTCGCGGCCGCCGGCGCCCTCCCCCACCCGCTCCCGGCGCTGAGGTCGGACGGCAGACCCCGGACCGTCCGGCCGCGCCGCCTCCAGCCCGGCGATACCGTGGGCCTCGTGGACCCGGCCAGCGCGGTCTGGGAGCCGATGAACGTCGAGATCGTGACCGAGTCCCTCGCCGCGCTCGGCTTCAAGACGAAGCGCGGGGCCCACCTGCTGGCGCGGCGGGGCTACTTCGCCGGTACCGACGAGCAGCGCGCCGCCGACCTCAACGCCATGTTCGCGGACCCGGAGGTGCGGGCGATCCAGTGCGTCCGCGGCGGCTGGGGCTCGGCCCGCCTGCTCTCCCTGCTCGACTGGAACACGATCGCGCGCAGTCCCAAGATCCTCCTCGGCTACAGCGACATCACCGCGCTCCTCCTCGCCCTCCACGCGAAGACCGGCCTGGTGACCTTCCACGGGCCGGTGGGCCTCTCGCAGTGGAACCCGTTCAGCGTCGGTTACATCAAGCGGGTGCTCCAGGAGGCGCAAGCGGTCACGTTCGAAAATCTGAAGGAGATCGACGAGGACGACCTGACGGTGGTGGAAAACCGGGTGCAGACGCTGCGGCCCGGGACCGCGCGCGGCCGGCTGCTCGGCGGCAATCTCACCGTGCTGACGAGCCTCGTCGGCTCCGACTACCTGCCGGACTGGGATGGCTGCATCCTCTTCCTGGAGGATGTAGAGGAAGCGCCCTACCGGATCGACCGCATGCTCACCCAACTCCGGCTCGCCGGCATCCTGCGGAAGGCGCGGGCCGTGATCTGGGGGAACTGCACCGGCTGCCGGCCGGGAGAGGGATACGGCTCGCTGACGGTCACCGACGTGCTCCAGGACCACCTCCTGCCCCTGGGCGTCCCCGTCTGGTCAGGAGCCATGATCGGTCACATCGACCGGCAGTTCACCTTACCGGTAGGGCTCGAGGTCGAGGTGGATGCCACGGCCGGCACCATCCGCATGCTGGAGCCCGCGGTCACCGGCTGAATCTCCGTCCCCGCGGAGACAGGGCTCATCCCGCCCGGGGCCGCCGCCGCCGATCGAGAGAAGGCCGCCATCCCCGCGGAGATGATCTTCATACCCCGTGAAACGTTCGTCCTACCCGGGGTACGGACTTCATCTCCCGGGGGATAGCCTTCGTTTTGTGGGGATGCTGGCGAGCTCCCCCGGGAGGAGACGTGATATTCATGTGGAGCGCGATCATCAAACGGCCAAGTACTGGCTGGAGCCAGTCAGACTAGCCCGGAGCAAAGGGTTCAAGAGCCAGGAGCTCAATAGCATTCGGAAGATCGTCGAGGAAAATCAGTTCATCCTGCGGAAGGAATGGAATGACTACTTTGAGAGCCGAGATTCAGGTCTCTAGCGCAGAGCGCGTCAGCGTCACCGAAGAGATGTTAACGGTCGACCTGAACGACGGAAGGGTCATCTCCGTGCCCCTGTCCTGGTATCCGCGCCTGGTGCAGGGGACTCCAGAAGAACGCGCCCATTGGAGACTCATTGGCCATGGAGAGGGCATTCACTGGCCCGACCTCGATGAGGATATCAGCGTCGAGAACCTCGTCTGCGGACACCCTTCCGGTGAGAGTCAAAGCTCTCTCCAGCGGTGGCTTGAGAATCGGGCCAGATAGAAGTTACGAGCCTACCCCGCCGGCTTCGCCTCTCCGCCCTCTCCGTCCAGCTCCTCGATGAGCGCATCGGAGGCCGGGCGCTCCTTCTGGAGGCGCGCGGCAGTCTTCTCGGCTTCCCGCATGACCCGCAGGACGTTCAGCCCGGCGAGCTTTTGGATGTCCTGCTCGGTCCAGCTGCGGCGCAGGAGCTCCGCGAGGAGGACCGGGAAGCGGTCCACCCCCTCGAGCCCCAGGGGGACGGCGGTGATGCCGTCGAAGTCCGAGCCGATCCCGACGTGGTCGATGCCGGCCACCTTGCGGACGTGCTCGATGTGGTCGGCGATCTGGGGGATGGTGGCCCGGGGGGCGGGGTTGGCCTTCTTCCAGGCCTCCAGCTCGGCCTTGGCCCGGTCCGGGTCCCCGGGGAAGAGCGCCTTGTAGCGGGCCTCGGCGGCGTCCTCGTCGGCCCCCCACTGCCGCACATCCTCGGAGACGAATGAGGGGACGAAGGTCACCATCACCACGCCGCCGTCTTCCTTCAGGAGCTGGAGCACGTCGTCCGGCACGTCCCGCGGGTGGTCGGTGACGGCGCGCGCCGACGAATGCGAGAAGATGACCGGCGCCTCGGACACGGCCATGGCGTCCTTCATCGAGTCGGGTGAGACGTGCGAGAGGTCCACCAGCATGCCGAGGCGGTTCATCTCCCGCACCACCTCCTCGCCGAAGCGGGTGAGGCCGCCGTGCTTCGGCCCGTCCGTGGCCGAGTCGGCCCAGTCGTTGTTCTTGGAGTGGGTGATGGTCATGTAGCGGGCGCCGGCGTTGTAGAGCTGGCGCAGCGTCCCGAGGGAGTTGTCGATGGAGTGCCCCCCCTCCATGCCGATCAGGGAGGCGATCTTGCCTGCCTTGTGGATGCGCACGACGTCGTCCGCCGTGGTGGCGACCTCGAAGACCTCGGGATAGCGCTCCGCCAGGCGGTGAACCACGTCGATCTGCTCCATCACGGTCTTCACCGCCGCCGGCCCGGAGATGTCCGCCGGGATGTAGACCGACCAGAACTGACCGCCGACGCCGCCGCGGCGCAGGCGCGGGATGTCGGTGTGCATGGGCTTCTCGAGCTTGGAGGTGTCCCCCCGGAGGTCGATCTTGTCCAGGTGGTTCCGGACCCGCTGGCGGTACTCCCAGGGGAGGTCGTTGTGGCCGTCGATCAACGGCACCTTGTCGAGGATCTGGCGCGCCCGGGTGACGAGGGCGGCATCGGGGGGCTGCCAGGCCGGCGCCTGCGCCGCAGCGGGACCGCCCGTGAAGACGGGCCAGGTCATCATCAATCCAAGAAGCCAGCTCTTCTGCCGCATCGTGTCTCCTCGTTCAGGTCCGGCCGGAGATTGTAGCTCCGCTGCGCTAGAGTACGCGCCGGAGACATCCCCATGGACCACCCTACCCCATTCCGCCCCGAAGCCCACGCGCTCTACGACTCCGGCAAGATGGGCAAGGCCACCCTCTATCAGTCGGAGCGGCTGCTGGTGGGCCTGAACGCCTTCGAGCCCGGGCAGGAGCACAAGCTGCACGCCCATGCCGGCATGGACAAGGTCTACCACGTGCTGGCCGGACAGGGCCTTTTCCTGCTGGAGGGCCGGGAAGAGCCCATGGAGCCCGGCACCATGCTCATCGCGCCCGAAGGCGTGCCCCACGGCATCCGCAACAGCGGCGCCGAACGCCTCCTGGTGCTCGCCATCCTGGCACCGTCGCCCTGATCCTGCCGCCTCTCCTCGCTGTCCCGCCCCATCCCCCCTTCGTACCTGGATAAGGTAGGCCGCGGAGGAACGGACCTGGCGGCCAAGGAGGCAACTTGGCGAACATCGCCTTCGTCCTCGATCACGAGGAGGGGCATCTGCTCCCTACGTTCAAGCTGGCGGCGCGGCTCGCGTCCCGGGGCCATGCCGTGCGCTATCTGGGCCTCGCGGACGCCGAGGACTTCGTCCGGCGCCAGGGTTTCGAGTTCAGCCCCATCCTGGAGGACGTCTTTCCCCTGGGATCCACCAAGACGCTGCGGGAGAGGACCCGGGGCCAGGACCCCGAGGAGGAGACCGGCCCGATCCACGGCGTCCTCGGGGCCGGCGAGATCTCGGACGAGTACCTGATCTCCCTCATCCACGGCAGGGACCTGGGAGACGCCGTCGAGGACACCCGCCCGGACCTCTTCCTGGTCAACAGCCACTTCGTGCTGCACGCCCTGGTCCTCTCCTACCGGTTCAAGATCCCCGTCGTCCTCCTCACCCCCTGGCTGCGGCCGTTCCCCAAGACCGGCTACACCCAGATGATCGAGACCTCCCTCCTGCAGCTCCGGACGGCCGGCCTGGAGCTGTTCAGCCTCGTCCAGAGCGCCGACCCCACCGCCCGCCGCTTCCAGGACATCGCCGCCCGCTTCCTCGCCATGCGGGAGCTGATCATGTGCCCGGCCGAGCTCGAGCTGCCGCGCGACGGTCAGGCGCCGCCCGAGCACGAGGTCTACCACGTCGAGGCCTCGGTCGACCTGGCGCGCCGCGACGACCGGGAGCTCCCCTGGGAGCGGCTCGACCCCAATAAGCGACTCCTCTACTGCTCCGTCGGCAGCCAGAGCCAACTGGTGGGCCGGGAGAAGATCGCCCGCTTCCTGGGCGCGGTGGTCGAGGCGGCCACGGGCCTGGCCGGCTGGCAGCTCGTCCTCGCCACCGGCGGGATGGTGGGGCTCCGGGACCTCCCTCCCCTGCCGCCGGACGCCATCGCGACCGGTTGGGTGCCGCAGCTCCCGGTCCTCGAGCGGGCCTCGGCGATGATCACGCACTGCGGCCTCGGCACCGTCAAGGAGTGCATCTTCCACGGCGTCCCCATGCTCGCCGTCCCGATGATGCGCGACCAGCCGGACAACGCGAAGCGGATCGTCCATCACCGTCTCGGGGTGGCCTGCGACTTCGAGACCGTCACCGCAGGAGGGATCGCCGCCCTGATCCGGCAGCTCGACGAGGACCCCGCCATCCGCCAGAGCGTCGCCCGCATGCAGCGCCGCTTCCACGAGATCGAGGACTCCGGCGTCGGCGTCCAGCGCGTGGAGGAGGTCCTGAACGGCAAGGCGAGGCCGGCCGCAGGCCACGGGTAAGCGCTCTCGCCTCGCCCGTCCTCGCGCTTGGACCGGACCGCCATCCGGAAGGGACGCTCCATCGCGGGCGCCGCCCTGGATCAGGAGAGCACGTCCCTTGCATAAGCCGTCCGCAGACCCGCTTCTCTCCAGAAAGGGAGTGTCTGATGAGACGAGCTTCTGCTTTGCTGTCTGTCTGGATGATCCTGTCGATGCTCGGCGCCGGCCTCGCCTGGGCGGCTCCCGGCACCTCCACCCCCTCCACGTCCCGCCCGGCCGGGAACCCGCTCGAGACGCTGAGCCTCGCCCTGGCCGGCGCGCTCGAAGACCGCGATTTCCGCGATCTCCTGCGGCAGAGCCTCGCCGCGAGCCCCTCGGGCAGCGTGTCGCTGCGCGGCCTGCTCGCCAAGGAGGTTGCCCAGGGATCGACCGTCGCGCAGAGGCTGGCGCGCGGCCTGTCCCGCACCCATGACGGTTCTCCGGGTGACCGCGGCGGCGCGGCCGTCAAGGCCCGCGCCCTCCATCGGGTCCTCGGCCTCCTCGAGGACATGCCCCACGTCGACCTGACCGTGGCTCCCGGCCTCGCGGCTTGGGACGCCGCCCAGGTCCCGCTCACCACCTATACCCGGGACGGGGAGGTGACGACCGTCGAGGCGTTCGAGCCCGACGGCTCCCGGGTCACCCTGGACACGCGCCGGCCGCTCCCGGTCCCGGTGATCGTGCTCGAGCACCACGACACCAGCGACGCCGTCGAGATCGTGAGCCGCGCGGCGCCGGACGCCATGGACCTCGATCACAGCGGGGTGGCCAGCGCCACGGCCGCGCTCTATGGGCAGTGCTGGGACTCGACGACCTACAAGTCCTACCCGCTGATCACCGGCGCCTGGATCTGGGATATCCACGAAGGGTGCTGCAACGGGCCCGAGGGGTACGCCTATTTCTCGGTGGCCGGCTCCGAGAAGACCGGAAACCTCCCGGCCAGCCTGGGCGGGCAGAGCACCTGGGGAACCAACGTCTGGGCGAGCAACTTCCAGGGCCCGAAAAAGATCGAGAAGACCCGGCTGCAATGGGAGTGGATCGCCGACGGGTGGATGGAGGGGTCGAACATGGTCTACCCCGCCGCCTATTGCCAGCAGTCGGCGACCAGCACGTCGGGCTTCTCCCAGGTGGCCTACACCATCAAGGAGGACGATGACGGGCCGTTCTCGTCCGACGACTATGTCGGCAAGGTCCAGATCGATCACCGCCACTGCAAGGGCGAGGTCTTCGACCTCGGGCTCGCCAGCGGCTGGTCCCTCGAGCACATGACGGCCGGCATCGACGACGTGGAGTACACCCGCTACAAGCTCTACTGCTCGACCCAGACGAACTGCTCGGCGTCCGTGGAGTGCCCGAACGGCGGCTTTGTCTCCTGCTCGGGCAGCGGCACCTGCGGCCAGGGGAGCTGCGTGGCCGGGGAGGACTGGGTGCAGTGCGGCGGCTACTTCGAGAGCTGCTGGTCCAATCCGGAGCCCTGCCCGGGCGGACAGATCGTCTGCGAGCAACCGCTGTAGGACACTCCAGGGGGAGAGGCCGGCTACGTTCCAGAAAAAGGACGCTCCACCCGGCCTTCTCCCCGCCTCTTTCCTCCCGCCCCCCGCCTTCAGAGGTAGGCACGGACGGTGCATAAGCGCGTCAGTGGGCGGCGCCGCCCAGGCGCAGCGAGAGCTAGGAGGTACTTGACATGGCGAAGCCGTTCCACTTTCTGGCAGGAGCCGCGAGCGATGGCCACGGTTTCCTTCCCGCAGTCACCTGTCTCGAGCCGGTAGGGACGAACGGGGCTGACGACAATGTCATTCACTGGTTGCTGTATCAACCGAGCCAGCAGTTCCCGGATCAGCAGTTCGCCGTCGCCGTCGCCGAGACCGAGCTCTCGGGCGCCTTCACCAATCCGCTCGTCATGGCCTCCGACCGAGCCCTCGCCACGTATCTGCAGACACGCGGCTTCGTCGAGGTCGAGGTTCCCGACGACCCGGAGGTGAAGTGCATCGACACCAAGGCGCTGGCGGAGAGTGCCGGCGAGGAGCAGGAGAAGGCCTGCGCCGACCCGGCGCTGACCAACCCCGTGGTCCAGGCGCTGATCCTCCAGACCATCGACAGCCAGATCCTCGGCAACGATCCCCCGGAGGCGCGGGAGACCCTGCAGCGCCTGGTCGGCCAGGGCTTCACCCCGGACCAGGCCAAGAACCTCATCGGCGCCGCCATCGCCACCGAGATCTTCGAGCTGTACGAGCACAAGGCTTCGTTCAACCGCGAACGGTACGTGGAGAACCTGAAGAAGCTGCCCTTCCTGCCCGAGCGGGGAGAGCAGACCGAAGGCTGACTCTCTGGGGGCCCCGTCCGGGGCCCCCAGAGCTTCCCATCCCCCATCAGCAGTAGCCGCCGCCCCCCTCCCCCGCTTGTGTACGGGCGGAGCTTGTGACATCCTTCACGAGCCCGGAATTCGGAGACGGAACCGGGACGTTGCCGCACTGGGAGGCACAGGCCGTGCCGGGGCTGGAGTCGCCGGCCACGGCGGGAGCGTGCTTCCGGAAACTCAGACGATTCTGGAGGAAACCCGTTGCCGGCGCAGTACTACCCTGTCCTGCTGACGCTCGGAATCGCCATCCTGATGGGCGTGGTGATCCTCGGCCTGTCCCAGGGGCTCGCGTGGATGATGGGCAACCAGCGTGGGGGCCGGGTGAAGCTCACCCCCATCGAGTCCGGCATGCCCCTGCTGGACCGCTCCCACAAGCGGCTGTCCATCGCGTTCTTCCTGGTGGCCATCGACTTCATCGTCTTCGACCTCGAAGCCGCGTTCCTCTACCCCTGGGCGCTGATCGTGCGCGAGGGGGGATGGGAGCTGTTCGCGGCGGTGATGGTCTTCATCTTCCTGATCCTGGTCGGCTACGCGTACGTCTGGCTCAAGGGCGGCCTCGAGCTGCGGCCGCAGCGCGAACGCCAGACCGGGAGCGCGAGAATCCAGCCATGAGCGTGAGCGAACCAGCGACTGGCGCCGCCCCCGTCTCCGGTCATGCCGGCCTGCCTCCCGAGGCCAAGGCCGAGCTCGACGAGATCCGTCGGCGGTACCCGACCAACGAGGCCGCCCTGCTGCCGGCCCTCCACATCGCCCAGAAGGTCTGGGGCGGCTGGCTGCCCGACGAGGCCATCCAGGCGGTGGCCCGCGAGCTCGACCTCGCCCCCGCCAAGGTCTACGGCGTCGTCACCTTCTACGACCTGTACCACCAGAAGCCGGTGGGCCGCCACCGGATCCGGGTCTGCACCAACCTGTCGTGCCAGCTCCGGGGCTCCGAGGAGATCATGGAGACCCTCCACCAGGAGCTCGGCGTCGGAGAGGACGAGGTCACGCCGGACGGCCGTGTCTCCTACGTCCACTTCGAGTGCCTGGGCTCCTGCGACACCGCCCCGATGATGATGGTCGACGAGACCTACCAGGAGAACCTCACCCCTGACCGGGTGCGGCAGATCCTGAAAGGATTGAAGTAGATGCCTGCTTTTGAACCGGTCCTCACGCGGAACGTCGGCAAGCCCGAGGCGCTGACCCTCAAGGGCTACCGCCAGCTCGGCGGCTACGAGGCGCTCGCCAAGGCCCTCAAGATGGAGCCCGACGCGATCATCGAGGAGGTCAAGAAGTCGGGCCTGCGCGGCCGTGGCGGCGCGGGCTTCTCCGCCGGCCTCAAGTGGAGCTTCATCCCCAAGGGGAAGGACAAGCCCAAGTACCTCGTCTGCAACGCCGACGAGTCCGAGCCCGGCACCTTCAAGGACCGCCTGCTGATGGAGTACGACCCGCACCAGCTCATCGAGGGGTGCGCCATCTGCTGCTACGCGGTCCACGCGACCACCTGCTACATCTACATCCGCGGCGAGTACACCAAGGCCGCCGCGATCCTCGAGCGGGCCTTGAAGGAGGCCTACGAGGGCGGGATCCTGGGCGACAGCGTCATGGGCTCGGGCTTCAAGCTGAACATGTGGGTGCACCGCGGCGCGGGCGCCTACATCTGCGGCGAGGAGACCGGCATGCTCGAGTCGCTGGAGGGCAAGCGCGGCCAGCCTCGGGTCAAGCCCCCCTTCCCCGCCGTCGTCGGCGCGTTCGGCTCGCCGACCGTCATCAACAACGTCGAGACGCTCTGCAACGTCCCGCACATCATCGAGCGCGGCGCCGACTGGTTCAAGGCGATCGGCACCGACGAGCGGAACACCGGCCCCAAGCTCTACGCCATCTCCGGCCACGTGGAGCGGCCCGGCACCTACGAGTACCCGATCGGGGTCACGTTCCGCGAGCTGCTCGAGGGGTGCGGCGGCATGTACAAGGGGGGCAACCTCAAGGCCTTCATCCCGGGCGGCGCCTCGGCGCCGATCCTGCCGGCCGAGCACATCGACATCAAGATGGATTTCGACACCGTCGCCAAGGCCGGCTCCATGCTCGGCTCGGCGGCGGTGATGGTCATGGACGACAAGACCTGCATGGTGGGGTCGGTCGCCCGGCTCGCCAAGTTCTTCAACCACGAATCGTGCGGCCAGTGCACGCCGTGCCGTGAGGGGACGAACTGGATGGAGCTGGTGTTGAAGCGCCTGGAGCACGGCGAGGGGAGCGAGGCGGACAAGACGCTGCTCCTGTCGGTGTGCAACCACATCGGCGGCAACTCCCTGTGCGCCCTCGGCGACGCGGCCATCGGCCCGGTGAAGTCGCTGGTGGAGCGCTACCCCGACGAGATCGACCAGCACGTGCGCGAGAAGCGCTGCCCGTTCCCGCGGCGCCGCTACTTCTCTTAACGAACGGAGCCCGAAGTGCCCAAAGTCACGATCAACGACCGCACCGTCGAGGTGGAAGCCGGCACGACCCTGGTCGACGCCGCGCTCAAGGTCGGTGTCCAGATCCCCCACTACTGTTACCACCCGCGCCTCAGCGTCGTGGGCCAGTGCCGGATGTGCCTGGTCAAGATCGAGGGGATGCCCAAGCTCCAGGCCGGCTGCTCCACGACGGTGGTCAAGGACGGCATGGTGGTGCGGACCGACGTGCCCGAGGTCGAAGAGGCGCAGAAGGGGATGATGGAGTTCTTCCTCATCAACCACCCTCTGGACTGCCCGATCTGCGACCAGGCGGGCGAGTGCGGCCTCCAGGACTACTCGTTCAAGCACGGGGTGGCCTACTCGCGCTTCCGCTACGAGGACAAGCGCACCTACCCCGGCCGCGAGCGCATCCCCCTGGGCGCCAACGTCATCCTCAACATGAACCGGTGCATCCAGTGCACCCGTTGCGTGCGCTTCACCCAGGAGATCGCCAAGACCGGCGAGCTGGGCTTCTTCAACCGCGGCGCCCGCACCGAGATCGGCACCTTCCCCGGCAAGGAGCTGAGCAACCCGCTCGCCACCTGCGTGGTGGACATCTGTCCGGTCGGCGCGCTCACCTCCACCCGCTTCCGCTTTGCCGAGCGCGTCTGGTACCTGGACAAGCGCCCGTCGGTCTGCACCGGCTGCGAGGTGGGCTGCAACATCACCATGGAGCACCGCCGGGGTGACATCAAGCGCTACAAGCCGCGCTACAACCCCGACGTCAACGACTACTGGATGTGCGACTACGGCCGCGCCACCTTCGAGCGCTACAAGCAGATCCCGCGCATGCAGGCGGTGCGGGTCAAGGCTTCGGCCGCCGGCGTGGCCGGCAACGGCAACTACATCGCCGCCGGCTGGAAGGAGGCGCTGGACGCGGTGCACCGGCAGCTCACCATGGCTGACGGCCCGGTGGCGTTCCTCGGCTCCCCCTACCTCACCACCGAGGAGGCGTGGCTGTTCTCGCAGCTCGCCGACGCCGTGGGCTCGCCCCACCGCTCGGTGCCGGTGGACATCGGGCCGGAGCGCACCATCCCCAACCTCAAGGGGGGCATCACCGGCCGCGAGGCGGCGCCCAACCGGCGCGGCGCCGAGCTGGCGGGCCTCACCCCGGGGACCGGCGGCGACCTCGACGCGGACGAGCTGATCCTCGGCGACGGCGCCGCGCGCTGCTCGGTGCTGGTGGTCTGCGACAGCGACTTCTCGGCCACGGCCTACGCGCCGGAGACCGTCGAGAAGCTCCGCCGCGCCAAGACCCTGATCGTCTTCGGCTGGGCCGACTCGCCGCTCGCCAAGGTGGCCGACATCGCCCTGCCGCTCGCCCACCACGCGGAGAAGGACGGCACCTTCGTCAACGTCGAGTGGCGGCTGCAGAAGGTCGAGCGCGCGTTCCCGGCCCCCGGCCAGGTCCGCCCCGGCGTGGACGTCCTGGCGGAGCTCCTCTCCCGCTTCGACGCGCACTGGGCCAAGGTCACCATCCCGGCCGCCTTCGACCGCATGGCGGCGGCGCTGCCGGCGATGGCGGGCCTCAACTGGGAGAGCCTGCCGGCGACCGGCGCTCCCCTGAACGTGCCCCAGGCCCGGCCGGCGACATCGGCGACCAGCGCCGAGGCGGCCAACCAGGAGGCTGGCATCGGATGAGCTACGTGCCTTCGGACCTCATCGCCGTCGTCGCCAAGCTGGCGGTCATGCTCGGCTTCATCCTCACCGTCGTGCCGGTGATGGTGTGGGTCGAGCGCCGCGGCAGCGCCCTGATCCAGGACCGGCCCGGCCCCAACCGGCTCGGTCCCCTGGGGCTGATCCAGCCGCTGGCCGACGCCCTCAAGTTCATGTTCAAGGAGGACGTCACGCCGTCGGCGGCCGACAAGCCGCTCTATCTGGCGGCGCCCGCCCTCGCGCTGCTGCCGGCGCTCTCCACCATCTGCGTCATCCCCTTCGGGCCCGACCTGGTGGTGAACGGCGAGACGCACCGTCTGGTCATCGCCGACGTGCCGGTGGGCGTGCTGCTGTTCCTGGCGCTGTCGAGCCTCGGCGTCTACTCGCTGATCGTGGCCGGCTACGCGTCGAACAACAAGTTCTCGCTGCTGGGCGGGATCCGCGCCTCGGCGCAGCTCATCAGCTACGAGCTGGCGCTGACGGTCGCGGTGCTGGCGGTCCTCATGCCGGTGGGCTCGTTCCACCTGGCGGACGTGGTGAGCTACCAGCGCGAGCACATCTGGAACGTGGTGCCGCAGTTCGTCGGCTTCGTGGTCTTCCTGATCGCCTCGTTCGCCGAGACCAACCGGCTCCCCTTCGACCTGCCCGAAGCCGAGTCGGAGCTGGTGGCCGGCTTCCACACCGAGTACAGCGCCATGCGCTTCGCCAGCTTCTTCATGGCGGAGTACGCGGCGATGACCGCGCTGTCGGCCCTGGGGGTGACGCTCTACTTCGGCGGCTGGAGCCTGCCGGGGGTCGACCTCGACGGCTGGCTCGGCGCGCTGGTGGGCCTGATCACCCTGGTAGTCAAGGTGGCCATCTGCATGGCCGTCTTCGTCTGGATCCGCTGGACCTTCCCGCGCTTCCGCTACGACCAGCTCATGCGGCTCGGCTGGAAGGTCCTGCTGCCCCTGGCGCTGCTCAACCTGATCGTCATCGCCGCCTTGACCGTCGCCGGCTGGCTCTAGAGAGAGGGAGCTCTGATCTGATGGAGACGCTCGTCTTCGCCGTGTTCGCCTTCCTCGCGGTCGCTTCGGCGATCGCCGTGGTGGCGCACCGCAACCCGGTCTACTCCACCATGAGCCTGGTGGTCACGCTCTTTTCGGTGGCGGTGCTGTTCGTGATGCTCGGGGCGCCGTTCCTGGGGGTCATCCAGGTGCTGGTCTACGCCGGCGCCATCGTCGTCCTCTTCCTGTTCGTCATCATGCTGCTCAACATCCAGGCCGAGGAGATGCCGCAGGGGGGCCAGATGGCCCAGCGCATCGCCTCGATCCTGGGCGCGGTGGTCTTCGCCGGCATGCTCGGCCTGGTCTTCTGGCGCACCATGCAGCCGAACTCGCCGCCGCTCACCGAGGAGCTGGTCTCGCTGCGCAACCTGTCGCGGGAGCTCTTCTTCGAATACCTGCTGGCGTTCGAGATGATCGGCCTGCTGCTCCTGGTGGCGGTCATCGGCGCCACTGTGGTGGCGCGCCGGCCGCAGCAGGCCGACACCACCGAAGACTGGGCCGCCTCGGGCGACGCGCCGCGCGTCGACGGGGCGCGGTCCGAGCCCCACATCAACCCGGAGACGGGTGATCGCGTGGCGGCACGCGCGGGGAGGTCCTGATCCATGGTTCCCGTTTCCTGGTATCTGCTGCTCTCGGCCCTGCTGTTCGCCATCGGCACCGCCGGGGCCCTCACCCGCCGCAACGGCATCAGCGTCTTCCTGTCGATCGAGCTGATGCTCAACGCGGCCAACCTGTCGCTGGTGGCCTTCGCCCGGCAATTCGACGAGCACACCGGACAGGTGATCGTGTTCTTCGTCATGGCCGTGGCCGCCGCCGAAGCCGCCGTGGGGCTGGCGCTGTTCATCGCCGTCTATCGCCAGCGGCGCACCATCGACATCAACCGCATCAACCTGATGCGCTGGTAAGGGCTCTCTGACGATGCTCGAACTGCTCTGGCTCATCCCGCTCCTGCCGCTCGTCGGCGCGGCCCTGAACGGCCTGCTCGCCCGGGCGCCCAAGCCCGTCACCACCGCCATCGGCCTCGGCGCGCCGCTGGCCTCGCTGGTGATCGCCCTGGGCTGCCTGTGGGAGTTCGTCACCCGGCTCCACCCCGCCGGCCAGGCCTTCCGGCAGGTGCTCTACCCCTGGACCGCGGGCGACCTCAACATCGACGTCGCCTTCCGGCTGGACGAGCTCTCGGCGGTGATGCTGTTCGTGGTCACCTTCGTGGGCTTCCTGATCCACGTCTACTCCGTGGGCTACATGTCCCACGAGCACGGGTACCGCCGCTATTTCTGCTACCTGAACCTGTTCATGGCGGCGATGCTGATGCTGGTCCTGGGCGACAACTTCCTGATGATGTTCGTCGGCTGGGAGGGCGTGGGCCTCTGCTCCTACCTGCTGATCGGCTTCTACTACGACCAGGCCTTCCCGCCGTTCGCCGGCAAGAAGGCGTTCATCGTCAACCGGGTGGGCGACTTCGCCTTCCTGGTCGGCATGTTCGCCCTCATCGAGCGCTTCGGCACGCTGTCATACGACGGCATCTTCCCGGTGGTAGAGGCCGACCCGGGCCTGGTGACCGGCCCCTACGTGCTGGGGCTCACCTTCGCCGGCTTCGTCACCCTCTGCTTCTTCATCGGCGCCATGGGCAAGAGCGCGCAGATCCCGCTCTACGTCTGGCTGCCGGACGCCATGGCCGGCCCGACGCCGGTCTCGGCGCTGATCCACGCCGCCACCATGGTGACCGCGGGCGTCTACATGGTGGTGCGGTCGAACGTCCTGTTCCAGCTCGCGCCGGGGGTCTCGGCGCTGGTGGCCGCGGTGGGCGCGGCGACGGCCCTGTTCGCCGCCACCATCGGCCTGGCGCAGACGGACATCAAGAAGGTGCTCGCCTACTCCACCGTGTCGCAGCTCGGCTACATGTTCATGGCCGCCGGGCTCGGCGCCTACACGGCGGCGGTCTTCCACCTGGGTACGCACGCGTTCTTTAAGGCGCTGCTCTTCCTCGGCTCCGGCTCGGTGATCCACGCGATGAGCGGCGAGCAGGACATGCGGTCGATGGGCGGGCTCAAGAAGTACCTGCCCGTCACCTTCTGGACGTTCGTGATCGGCACCGTCGCGATCGCCGGCATCCCGCCCTTCGCCGGCTTCTTCAGCAAGGACGAGATCCTGCACGCCGCCGCGGCCGACGGCAAGTGGCTGCTCTGGGCCGTCGGGCTGCTGACCGCCGGCATCACCGCGTTCTACATGTTCCGGCTGGTCTTCATGACCTTCTTCGGCAAGTTCCGCGGCACGCACGAGCAGCAGCACCACCTGCACGAGTCGCCGCCGTCGATGACGATCCCCCTGATCGTGCTGGCGATCGGCTCGGTCCTCGCCGGCTTCGTCAACGTCCCCGAGCTCCTGGGGGGCAACGAAGCGCTGCACCACTTCCTGGACCCGGTCTACGCGCAGCCGCGGGGGGCCGAAGCCGCCCATCACGAGATGAGCCACGGGGTCGAGTGGGCGCTCGTCGCGCTGGCGGTGGCGGTGGCCCTGGCGGGCATCTTCCTCGCCTGGACCATCTACGGCAAGAAGGGGCTGGAGGGGGGCCGCACCTGGGCGCAGCGCTTCCCCGCCGCGCACCGGCTGCTGGCCAACAAGTACTACGTCGACGAGTTGTACGACCGGACCATCGTGCGGCCGCTCGCCGCGCTGTCCCGGTTCTTCTGGAAGGTGGTGGACACCTTCGTCATCGACGGCGCGGTCAACGCCGGCGCCTTCCTGACGGAGCTGACCGGCGACCTCGGTCGCTTCACCACCACCGGCAACGTGCGCAACTACGCGCTGTACTTCTTCCTGGGCGTCGTCCTGCTCTTCTGGTGGATCGCTCTCTAATATGGACACCTTTCTCGAACTGCTCGTCGGCAACACGCTGACCCGGCTGATCTTCTTCCCGACGCTGGCCTGCCTGCCCCTGCTCTTCTTCCCGAAGGGCGAGGGCGGGTACCGCGCGGTGAAGATCTACACGCTGGCCGTCTCGTTGATCGAGCTGGCCCTGGGTCTGCTCTACGTCGCCACCCACATGACGTGGGGCGGCGGCTTCCCCCTGGTGCGGGACGGCGGTGAGTCCCTGGACTGGATCCGCTCCTACGGCATCCGGTACGACATGGCGATCGACGGCATCTCGATGCCGCTGGTCGTCCTGACCGTGATCCTGGTGCCCATCGTCCTCCTCGGCTCGTGGAAGGGGATCGAGCGGCACTGGCGGTCGTTCTCGGCCTCGCTGCTCCTCCTGACCACCGGCATGCTGGGGGCGCTCCTCGCCCATGACCTCTTCCTCTTCTACATCTTCTGGGAGGTCATGCTGGTGCCGATGTACCTGCTCATCGGCGTCTGGGGCGGCGAGCGGCGGATCTACGCGGCGGTCAAGTTCTTCCTCTACACCATGGCGGGGAGCCTGCTGATGCTCATCGCCATCCTGTGGATGGCCTGGACCTATCAGAGCCTGAACGGCGGCGTCTGGAGCTTCGCGCTGGCGGACCTGCTGCGGCTCGAGCTGCCGGCGTCGACGCAGATCTGGCTGTTCGCGGCGTTCGCCCTGACCTTCGCGATCAAGGTGCCGATGTTCCCGTTCCACACCTGGCTGCCGGACGCCCACGTCGAGGCGCCGACGGGCGGCTCGGTGATCCTGGCGGGCGTGCTGCTCAAGCTCGGCACCTACGGCTTCCTGCGCTTCGCCATGCCGCTCTTCCCGCGGGCGACCGAGGCGGCGCAGCCGCTGCTGGTCGCCCTGGCGCTGATCGGCATCATCTACGGCGCGCTGGTGGCCTGGGTGCAGGTGGACATGAAGAAGCTGGTCGCCTACTCCTCCATCGCCCACCTCGGCTTCGTCATGCTCGGCCTGATGGCGATCGACATGGTGGCCTGGCAGGGGGCGCTGCTGCAGATGGTGAACCACGGCCTGTCGACCGGCGCGCTCTTCCTCCTGGTCGGCATGCTGTACGACCGCCGGCACACCAAGCAGTTCTCCGAGTTCGGCGGCCTCGCCAAGGTGATGCCGCTCTTCGCGTTCTTCCTGGTGTTCTCGATGCTCGGCTCGGTGGGCCTGCCGGCGCTCAACGGCTTCGTCGGCGAATTCCTGATCCTGGCGGGCAGCTACCGGACCCTCGGCTGGCCAGCGGTGGTCGCCACCTTCGGCGTGGTGCTGGCGGCGATCTACCTCCTCAAGATGGTGCAGCTCACCATCTTCGGTCCGATCACCAAGGAGGAGAACCGGGGCCTCAAGGACCTCTCCGGACGCGAGATCGCGGCCCTGGTCCCCCTCTGCGTCCTGATGCTGTGGATCGGCGTGGCACCCCAGGCCTTCCTGGAGCCCAGCCGTGAGGCCCTCGGCCGGGTGCTCGCCGAGTACCGGCAGAGCCTGGAGCGGCCCGAGGTGACGCAGGCGGCGATCCGGCCGGCGGTGGCCGTCCAACCCACGGAGCAGATTGCGGAGGCAGGTCGATGAGTCGCGGTGATCTGATGAGCCTGCTGCCGGAGATGATCCTCACCGGCGGCGGCGTGCTGGTCCTGATGCTGGAAGCGCTGGTGCCGCGCATCCGGCGCTCCTTCACCGGCCTGTCGCTGCTGGTGACCGCGGCGGCGGCCTGGGGGGCCTTCGTCGCCTGGAGCTGGAAGCCCTCACCGGAACCCTGGCTGACCTGGAACGGCCTGGTGGAGATGACCGGCGTGACGCTCGCCCTCTCCCTGGTGGTGCTGGTGGCCACGGCGCTCAGCCTTCTGGCCTCGCAGGGCTACCTGCGCCGGGAGCGCATCCTCTCGGGCGAGTACCACGCCCTGCTCCTCTGGTGCGCGACCGGGCTCCTGCTGATGCTGCGGGGCACCGAGCTGCTCACCATCTTCGTGGCGCTGGAGCTCTTCTCGCTCTGCCTCTACTGCCTGGCGGCGTTCCATCGCCAGGTGAACGTCGCGTCGGAAGCGGCGCTCAAGTACTTCCTGATGGGCGCCTTCGTCAGCGCCTTCATCCTCTACGGCATCGCGCTGGTCTACGGCGCGACGGGCAGCACGCGGATGGCGGAGATCGGCCAGGCTCTCGAGGCCGTCGGCCGCATGCCGCTCACCGCCAGCCTCGGCCTGTTGCTGCTGGTGGCGGGCTTCGGCTTCAAGCTGGCCCTGGTGCCGTTCCACGCCTGGTCGCCGGACACCTACCAGGGGGCGCCGACGCCGTTCGCCGCCTTCCTCTCGGTGGCGCCCAAGGTGGCGAGCGCGCTGGTCCTGTTCCGCGTGCTCGAGGCCGCGGCGCAGGGTGGCGCGGCCGCCACGTCCGGCCGGTGGTCGGGGCTGGTGGCGATCCTCGCCGTGCTCTCCATGCTGGTGGGGAACTTCCTGGCCCTGGTGCAGCGTGACATCAAGCGCATGCTCGCCTACTCCGGTATCGCCCACATGGGCTACCTGATGCTGGCGATGGTGGTGCTCGACGACGCGTCGCTGCCTCCAGTCGTGGTCTACCTGGCGGCCTACGTGCTGATGAACGCCGGCGCCTTCGCCATCGTCACCATGCTCTACAGCCGTGCCGGCGAGCAGCACCTGATCTCGGACCTCTCGGGATGGGGCTACCGCTACCCGCTGCTCGGCGCCTGCCTGACCATCTGCATGCTGTCGCTGGCGGGCATCCCGCCGACCGCGGGATTCCTCGGCAAGTACCTGGTGTTCCTGAACGCCGTGGGTGACGGCCGGGTGGGGCTGGCGATCGTGGGCGTGCTGAGCAGCCTGGTGGGCGTCTTCTACTACCTGCGGGTGATCTACGTCCTCTACATGAAGGCGGAGAGCCGCCAGCCGGAGGGCCTGCTCATCGACGGCTGGGGCCGCGCCGCGGCCGTGCTCTCGGCTCTCGGCGTGCTGGTGCTGGGGATCTGGCCGACCGGTATCCTCCAGTGGTTATGGGAGGCGACCGGGGCCCGGTGAGTGAGCTGGAGGAGGTCTCTCCACTCACTCTCAACCGGCTCTCCTTCTACCTCCGCTGCCTCCGGCACCTACAGGAGCTGGGGATCAAGCGCATCTCCTCGCAGGAGATGGCGCGCCGGTACCATCTCTCGGCGACGCAGATCCGCAAGGATCTGGCGCAGTTCGGCGAGTTCGGGATCCGCGGCGTCGGCTACGAGGTCGACGAGCTGGCGGACCACCTGAACTCGCTGCTGGGCCTCGACCGCAAGCACGCGCTCCTCATCGTCGGCATGGGCAACCTGGGGAGCGCGCTCGCCTGCTACCTGGGCTTCAACTACGGTGCCTTCCACGTGGTGGCGGCGGTGGACAACGACCCGACCAAGGTGGGCCGCCGGTTCGGCGAGCTCGCCGTCCGCCACGCGTCGGAGATGGCCGAGGTGGTGCGCGAGTCCGGAGCGGAGATCGGCGTGCTCACCGTCCCGCCCGACGCCGCGCAGGAGAACTACGACGCCCTGGCCGACGCCGGCATCCGGGGGGTCCTCAACTTCGCCCCGGTCCGCGTCAAGCGCCGCGCCGGGGTCCCGCTGAAGAACGTCGACCTGCGCATCAACCTCGAGGAGCTAGCCTTCTTCCTCCGCGGGTGAGGCCACGGACACCCCCGCCTCCCCTCCCCGCTCGGACGACCGCCTCGACGCCCTCCTCTGGTTCGTCGTCCCGGCGCTGATCCTCTTCCTGCTGCCCGTGGGGCACGTCTCCAACGACGGCCTCGGGCACAGCTTCGCCTTTGCCGAGGGGAGCTGGCGGATCAACCCCAACCACCTCCTCTTCGAGCCGCTGGGCGCCTGGTGGCAGGGGCTCTGGACGCGGATCGACCCGGACCGGGCGCCGGTGGACGCGCTCAAGCTCCTCTCGGGACTCTCCGGAGCGCTGGCGGCGGGGCTGTTCCGGTGGGGTGTGGCCGGCCGGCTGGCAGAGTCACGTTGGGCCGCGAACCATGCCACCGCCTGGCTGGCCTTCTCCTCCGCCTTCCTGCGGCTGTGGATCTCGGACGAGATCCACATGATCCAGATGCCCTTCGTGGTGGCCGCCGCGGTGATGGCTCTCCGGTATCTGGAGCGGCCGGCGCTATCCAGGGCGCTGGCGACGGGCGCCGCCGTGGGCCTCGCCGGGCTCGGCTTCATCTCCAACCTGCTGCTGGGACCGGCGCTCGCTCTCGGCCTCGCCTGGTGGCACCTGCGCCGGCGGGACGCCCGGTCCGCCGTGACAGCCATCGCGGGGATCGGCGTCGGCTCGGCGGTGGTGGCCGGCTCGGCCTTCCTGGCAGTCTGGGCCTCCTCCCCCGCTCCCGTGGGCTTCGTGGATTGGCTCACCCGGTACGGCGGCGGGGCCCCGGGGGAGCGGGTCG
>DASPJI010000063.1:0-5664 GCA_035628695.1 Thermoanaerobaculia bacterium
AGGCTCTTCTTGGCCATCATCCGGATCTGCCCCGGCACCGTGACGAACAGCGCCGGGATGTCGAACATGCTCTGGTGGTTGGCGAGGAAGACGTAGCTCGCCCCCGGGTCGAGCGCCGGATCGTAGCGCGCCTCCACCCGCACCCAGCTCGCGGTGAGCAGCAGGCGCGCCCAGAGGCGGCTGACGCCGAACACCCAGCTCCCCCGTGGCGGGATCCAGCTCACCAGCAGCGAGATCGTCCCCAGGAGGGCGCTGCCCAGCACCAGGAACAGGTTGCCGGTGAGCGTGGCGAGGGCCTTGGCCCAGAAGGGGGGGCGGGATTCCATGGTCGGGGTTGGACGCCGGTCCGGCTCCATTCTCTCCACCGCCACCGTTCCTGGCAAGGCCCATGCAAGGCCCCGGGCAAGACCAGATCCGGCTCCTTGATAGAATCCCCCCGATATGACGGCAACGCCCCGCTTCGCCCGCCGCTTCCTCTTCCTCCGGCTGCTCGTCGGCAGCCTGGTGCTGGGCGCCTTCTACGACCTCGCCTACGCGGTGGTGATGGTGGCCGCGCCACAGGTGCCGGCCAGGGCGTTCAACCTGCCGCTGCCGCCGCCGGAGGGGACGTTCTACCTCTGGATCCTCGCCGTCGTCCTGGCGATGCTCGCCGCCCTCTACCTGTTGGCCGCCCGCGACCCGCGGCGCTACAGCGGCATCATCGCGGTGGCCATGGGGGGGCGGATCCTCGGCGGCCTGGTGCTGCTCGCCGCCGCCCTGCGCGGCCTCCCCGGGCTCTACCCCATGGCGGTGGCGGACCTCGTCTTCGGCCTTGCCCACGCCGCGTTCTGGCTGCCCATCCGCTCGTGAAGACCCGCAGCTTCATCGCCGAGGCCGGGCGGCTCGCGTTCCTCACCGCCCAGGCGTTCGCCGCCCTGCTCAAGCCCCCCTATGAGATCCGCTCGTGGGTGCGGCAGATGGAGCAGATCGGCGTCCGCTCCCTGGGCGTGGCGAGCATCACCACCATCTTCACCGGCATGGTGCTCGCCCTGCAGACCGCCCTCTCCCTGCCGTCGCTGGGGGTCAAGTACTACATCGGCTCGGTGGTGTCGAAGTCGCTGGTGCGGGAGCTCGGGCCCGTCCTCACCGCCCTGATCGTCGGCGGCCGCATCGGCTCCGGCATGACCGCCGAGATCGGCACCATGAAGGTGACCGAGCAGATCGACGCCCTGCGCTCCATGGCCGCCGACCCGGTCAAGAAGCTGGTGGTGCCCAAGCTCGCCGCCACCCTGATCATGCTGCCCGCCCTCACCCTGATCGGCGACGCGCTCGGCATCCTCGGCGGCCTGATCGTCGCCACCTTCACCCTCGACCTGCCGCCGGGCCTCTATATCAACGACGTCTTCGACTCGCTGACCTTCGACGACGTCGGCAGCGGTGTCGCCAAGTCCTTTTTCTTCGCGTACTTTATCGCCATCGTCGGGTGCTACAATGGCCTCAACACCACGGGTGGCGCCGACGGCGTGGGCCGGGCGACGACCAATACGGTGGTGGTCGCCTCGATCCTCGTTCTGGTCTCCGACTTCTTCCTCACCAAACTGTTCTACCTGCTGGCCTGAATGAGAACGAGAAGGAGAACCCTTGCCTGAACCGCTCTTCCAGATCCGCGGGCTGGTCAAGTCGTACGACGGCAGGACCGTGCTCGACGGCGTCGATTTGGACATCCACCGTGGCGAGTGCCTGGTCATCCTGGGCCGGTCGGGGAGCGGCAAGAGCGTGACGCTGCGGCAGTTGAACGGCCTCGAGAAGCCCGACGCCGGCAGCGTCGCCTTCGACGGCATCAACGTCTCCGAGCTCGACGAGCGCGAGCTCTTCCCCGTCCGCCGCCGCATCGCCATGCTGTTCCAGAGCGGCGCCCTGTTCGACTCGATGAACGTGCGCGACAACATCGCCTTCCCGCTGCGCGAGCACACCGACCTCGGCGAGGCCGAGATCGCCGGCCGGGTGCGCGAGCGGCTCGCCATGGTCCATCTGAAGGAGGTCGAGGAGAAGATGCCTTCGGAGCTGTCGGGCGGCATGCGCAAGCGCGCCGCCCTCGCCCGTTCGCTCGCCCTCGACCCCGAGGTGGTGCTGTTCGACGAGCCGACCACCGGGCTCGACCCCACCACCTCGGCGACCATCGGCAAGCTGATCGATTCCATCCAGGGGACCCTGGGGGTCACCGCGGTGGTGGTCACCCACGACATCCCCCTGGCCCGCCGGGTGGGCGACCGCCTGGCCTACCTCTCCAACGGGAAGTTCACCTTCGTCGGCCCCTGGGCCGAGGCGGACCGCGCGGACAACCGGGAGTTCGCCGACTTCCTGGCCGGCCGCGAAGAGGAGGACGAGGATGCCGCCTAAGAGCAGCGAGTTCAAGGTCGGCCTGGTGCTCCTCGTCGCCCTGGCGGTGGCCGCCGCCGGCATCTTCCTGATCGGCGAGAAGAACAACCTCTTCTCGCGCAAGAACGAGTACTTCATCGAGTTCGACTCGGTGAGCGGCTTGAAGCCCGGCAGCCCGGTGCAGCTCGACGGCGTCGAGGTGGGGACGGTGTCGCGCGTCGTGCTGCCCGAGGACCCGACGCGGGCGAACATCCAGGTCTGGATCAAGATCGACAACCAGTACGCCGAGCGCGTCCGCGGGCCGCAGGGCCCGGGCACCGGCCGCCGTCCCGCCGCCAACGCCCCGGTGTGGACGGTGGCGCGCATCAAGACCCTCGGTCTCCTGGGCGACAAGTTCATCGAGATCACCTCCGGCAGCCCGGAATACCCGCCGATCCCCGAAGACGGCCGGATCTCCGCCGCCGACCCCACCAACGTCGACGCCCTCATCGCCTCGGGCGAGGACGTCATGGACAACGTGGTGGAGATCTCCGCCTCGCTCTCGACCATCCTCGGCCGCATGGAGCGCGGCGAGGGGCTGCTCGGCGAGCTGACCTCGGACTCCCCCTCCGGCCAGCGGCTTAAGGAGTCGCTGATCGGCACCTCCGAGACGCTGGAGCGGATCGCCGCCAAGGTCGAGACGGGTGACGGCCCCCTGCCGCGCCTGCTCAACGACCGCGCCATGGCCGAGCAGCTCGCCGGCTCGCTCGACCGTTTCGAGGCGCTGCTGATCACCGCCCAGACCGGCGAGGGGCTGGTCCCCGGCCTGCTCAACGATCCCGGGATGCGCCTGCAGACGCAGGAGACCCTGGCGACGCTCAACCAGGTGGCGCGGGATTTGCGTACATTCACAGCCGATCTGGAGACGAGCGATGCCCTGGTTCCCCGTCTGGTCAACGACGAGGAATACGGCCGCGAGATCACCGGCGAGCTGCGCCAGATCGTCGACCGGCTGAGCACCGTCTCCGAGCGGCTGGTCGACGGCGAGGGGACGGTCCCGAAGCTGATCAACGACCCGCAGATCTACGAAGCGGTCAACGACGTCATCGTCGGCGTCAACGAGTCCCGGCTGCTGCGCTGGTTGATCCGCAACCGGCAGAAGGCGGGGATCAAGAAGAGGTACGAGGACACGCGCGAGGCCATGGAGCAGGCCGGGCAGACCCCGCCGCCGCTCCCCGAAGGCAGCGAAGCCGAAGACACCGAACCGGCACCGCCCGGCCCTCTGGGAGCTGTGGCGGAGAAGCTGGTCGAGCCGCCGGCCGAGCCCGCGCCCGAAGCGACCGATGCACCCGATGCCACACCGACGCCGACACCCCCCGCGGCCGGGACACCCCCCGCCGCCGACACGCCGCCGCCGCCTCCGGCGGCGGCGCCTCCGCACGGGAGCTGATCTCCGAGCATGGCTTCTCACATCCTGGTGACCGGCGGCGCGGGCTTCATCGGCTCGCATCTGACGCGGCGCCTGCTCGCCCGGGGCGACCGGGTGACGGTGCTCGACGATTTCAACGATTTCTACGACCCGGCGCGCAAGCGCGACAACGTCGCCCCGCTGCTCGGCCGCCCGGACTACCGGCTGGCCGAGGGGGACATCCGCGACGCCGCCCTGGTCGACCGGCTGTTCGCCGAGGGCCGCTTCGACGCCGTGGTCCACCTGGCGGCGAGGGCCGGCGTGCGGCCGAGCCTGCAGGAGCCGGTCCTCTACGAGGACGTCAACTGCATCGGCACCCTGCGCCTCCTGGAGGCGGCGCGGCGGCACGGGCCGAAGATCTTCCTGTTCGGCTCCTCCTCCTCGGTCTACGGCATCAACGAAAAGGTGCCGTTCTCCGAAGCGGACGAGGTCAACCAGCCGATCAGCCCGTACGCCACCACCAAGCGGGCGGGCGAGCTGCTCTGCTACAACTACCATCACCTGTACGGCTTCCGGACCGCCTGCCTGCGCTTCTTCACCGTGTACGGACCGGCGCAGCGGCCCGAGATGGCGATCCACAAGTTCACCGACCTGCTGGCCAACGGCAAGACGGTGCCGATGTACGGCGACGGCGAGAGCCGCCGCGACTACACTTATGTGGACGATATCGTCGACGGGCTGGTGGCGACCCTGGACCTGGCGCCGGGGTTCGAGATCCTCAACCTGGGCGGGGCGCAGACGACCTCGCTCAAGGACCTGGTGCACTGGATCGCCGCGGAGCTTGCCGTCGAGCCCCGCATCGACTATCTTCCGGCGCAGCCCGGGGACGTCCCCATCACGTACGCCGACGTCTCGAAAGCCGAGCGGCTCCTGGGATACTCGCCCAAGGTCCCGATCCGCGAAGGCCTGCGCCGTTTCGTCGCCTGGTATCGCGAGCGTCACGCGGCGGTCAGCCGATAGCGGCAGCCGCGCGGAGCCACGCTGAAACTTCCAACGTCCCAATTGCGAGAGCTCACGAGCCATGAACATCTGCGTCGTCGGTAGCGGTTACGTCGGTCTGGTGACGGGTGCCTGTCTGGCGGACTTCGGTATGAACGTCGTCGGCGTGGACAAGGACGCCTCCAAGGTGGAAGCCCTCTCCCGCGGCAAGGTGCCCATCTACGAGCCGGGTCTCGAGACCCTGGTGCAGAAGAACATGGAGGAGGGGCGGCTGCGCTTCTCCACCGACCTGGGGCCGGCGATCGAGGAGGCCCAGGCGGTCTTCATCGCCGTCGGCACGCCGCCCAAGTCGGACGGCTCGGCCGACCTCACCTTCATCCGCGAGGTGGCCACCTCCATCGCCCAGCACCTGAACGGCTACAAGATCATCGTCACCAAGAGCACGGTACCGATCGGCACCGGCAAGATGATCGAGGCCCTGGTGCGCGAGGGGGCGGGCGGCAAGCACCGCTTCGCCGTGGTCTCCAACCCCGAGTTCCTGCGCGAGGGCTCGGCGATCCACGACTTCCTCAACCCCGACCGCATCGTGATCGGCGCCGACGACCAGGCGGCCGCCGTGCGCGTCGCCGCGCTCTACCTCGGCATCGCTGCGCCGCTGATCGTCACCGACCCGCCCTCGGCGGAGACCATCAAGTACGCCGCCAACGCGTTCCTCGCCACGAAGATCTCGTTCATCAACGCCGTCGCCGCCGTCTGCGAGGCGGTCGGCGCCGACATCAAGGACGTCGCCCTCGGCATGGGCTACGACAGCCGCATCGGCCACGAGTTCCTCCGTCCCGGCCCGGGTTGGGGCGGGAGCTGCTTCGTCGGCGGGGAGACCCTGTTCGTCCGCCGTCTCGGCGGTGCACCGCGGCTGATGC
>DASPJI010000064.1:0-3509 GCA_035628695.1 Thermoanaerobaculia bacterium
GGAGGGATTCCCACTGCGTTTTAAGGATCGCCAAAGGTTCCATGGCACGAGATTATAGGACCTCGTGCCATGAAGACGCTAAGTTAGCGCCTATGGGGCCGGGGGGTGAGGACTCTATGCGCAGACGCCCCCGCTCTCCTCATCCCTCCCCATCACCCGCCCCAGCGCCTCGACCTCTTCCAGGAACGGCCCGGCGCGCCCTTCGAGCCATTCGGCGTCCAGGGTCTCGAACAGGCGGTTGCGGCGGGCGCGGTTCAGGCGGGCCAGGGTCAGCAGCCCGGCCTCGCGGGAGCGCCGGCGCTCGGCGCGGAGGAGGGTTTCATCCGGCGCGTCGGAGAGGGTGATCTCCAGGAGCTTGCGCGCCCGCTCGGCGGCGGCCTCCTCGACCGCCTCGCCGAGCTCGATCTCGAGCACGTGGGCGTCGTGCAGATCCCCGAGGAGGTCCTGGAGCGCCTTGAAGCGCTTGACCAGAGGGGCAGCGGCGGGGAGGTCCGCCACCAGCGGCTCGATGAGGTAGCGCAGGCGCTTGGCGCTGATCCGCGCCTCGTGCGCCTCCTCCTGGTCCTCGGCGTCGTCGACGCGGGCTAGGTGACCGGTCAGCTCGGCGATCTGGTCGCGCAGGATCTCCGCCGTCGCCTCGCCGAAGGTCACCCGATGGCTCAGCGCGCCGAGGTGGATCTCCGCCCGGTAGATGGAGAGCCGGTGGCGTAGCTTCTCCTCGAGCTCGGGGAACTCCTGGGGGATGCGGTCGCCGAGATCCTCGTAGGCCTCGCGCATCCTCTCTTCCAGGCGCGCCAGCAGCCAGGCGAGGCCCGTGCGGTGCTGGGAGGAGAGGTGCCGCGAGCGGCCGCGCAGCCATTCGATCTGGACCTCGGTGTCGCGACCCGGGCCGGTGGAGCTGGCGAGGCGCCGCAGCCGCTTGGCCAGCTTGCCGGGGATGCTCCCCTCCAGGTAGCGGCGATAGGAGCGGAGGCAGCTCCGCAGGCGCCGGAGGCCGACCCGGAAATCGTGCAGGGCCTCGGTGTCCGAGGGGTCCTCCAGCCGGAGGCGGGCCGCCGCCGCCTGGTCGAGATAGGCGAGGGCGAGGAGGCGGGCCCCCTCCTCGGGGGAGCGGGAGAGGAGGCCGGAGGGGGTGCCGTTGTCCATGGGGAGCGCGTCCTAGTCCGCCATCCTCTGGAGCTGCGCGGGCGCCAGCGCCCAGAGCAGCGTCGCCATGCCGGGCCCGACCTCGCCGGAAAACTCCAGCAGGCAGGCCCCCCCCTTGCGGAAGGAGAAGAGCCGTTTCTCCGTGCCGGTGAGCAGCCACGAGAGGAGCAGGCTGAGGCTCGGCTCGTGGCCCACCACGGCCAGGGTCCCGCCCTTCTGCTGCCGCAGCCAGCGCAGGAACTCCTCGGGGGTGGCCTCGGGGGAGAGCTCATGGATCTCCACCTCGTCGAGGCCGTCGTAGACCGAATCGATGATCGCGGCGGTCTGCGCGGCCCGGGTCAGCGGGCTGGTGGCCAGGAGGTCGATCTCCGGCACCAGCTCGCGCAGCCCCTTGGCGCCCTGCTTCATCTTCCTGCGGCCCTCGTCGGTGAGCGGCCGCTGGCTGTCGTCCTTGCCGGTGAGCGCGAAGTCCTCGCGCTCCTCGGCGATGGCGTGGCGGATGATCAGAAGTCGCATGCAGTCCTCCCCGTCTCTCCATCTCTATAGATATACCGCTTCGCGCGATTCCACCAAGAGGCTTCCCGGGAGCCACAAGCAAAAAAAGGGCCGGGTGAGACGGACGGCAGAGCCGCACCGCCTCCCCCGGCGAGACGACAGGCGCGGAGGTTCAGGTCTCGCCCGCCGTCTGAAGCGTGTCGCCGCGAGATCAGCTCCTCGGCTTGATCGAGTAGACGGTCACCGTGCCGCTCACCTCGTGGGTCACCACCAGCAGGGCCCGGTTGATCGGGCTCTGCTCGCGCGGGATGTAGAGCACCCCTTCGGGCGCCAGGTCGCCGGCGGTCCCGGCCTCGGCGTCGCCGCCGAAGTCGCGGCCGTTGACGTACTGGACGAAGAAGGGGGCCCGCGGGTCGGTGACGTCGTAGACCATGATGCCGCCCACCCGCTCCAGGCTGATGAAGGCGTACTCCCGGCCCCGGAAGTTGCCGACGGTCAACCCTTCGGGCTCGGGTCCCTTGTCGTCGCTGCGGCTGTCGAAGCTGCCGTTCTCGTCGTTGGTGGAGTTGAACTCCCCGGGGAGGGCGGCGGCGGTGATCAGCTCGAAGTCGCTGCCGCTGTCCCAGACCAGGGCGCCCGCCGCCGTGCGGATGGAGAAGGAGCGTGAGCCGAAGGTGAAGATGGCGTCGTTGTCACCGTCATCGTCCATGTCGCCGGTAGCGGTGGTGGTGCGGAGCCGGCCCAGCTCCTCGTCGGCCTGGAGGGTGGCGGCGGCGGGGAAGGCGGCGGCGTCGAGGTCGAGGTCTCCCACCCGGGTCTCCTCGCCGAAGCACTCGTAGTCGCGGGCGTCCCCCTCGTTCGCCAGGACCAGGTAGTCCTGCCCGCCGGCCCGGTAGGCCGCCACGGTGTCGGGCATGTAGAGCCCCTGGACGGGCCGCGGCACGATGCGGACCGCGTCGTCGCGGTCGCTGGCGTCGAGCGCGTTGCGCGGCTGCGAGTGGTCCTGGGTGCCCAGGGCGGCGAGCGAGGTGACGGTGGCGGAGGCGATGTCGACCACCGCCAGGGCGTTGTTCTCCTGCAGCGTCACCCAGGCCGTGCGGGAGTCGGGGGAGACCGCGATGTACTCGGGCTCCAGGTCCTGCGCCACCGAGGCGTTGGGGCCGAAGATCCGGACACCGGCGGGGGCGCCCGCGTTCCAGGCGGCGAAGCCGGCGGTGCGCACCGCGGCCTGGGTGAGCAGGCCGACGCCGCCGCGCAGGTCGATGACGCTCACCGAGCCCTCGGGATCGTTGGCGAGCCCGGCGGCGCAGTAGTCCAGGGGCTCCCCCTCGTTGGCCACCAGCAGGTAGGAGCCGTCGGGGGTGAAGGTCAGCATGTCGGGCACGGCGCCGACGGTGACCGACGACAGCGCGCGGCCGGCGCCGTCGAAGAAGACCACCTTGCCCGGCGCCTGGCGGTTCACGGCCTCCACGGCTACGGCGATGATGCCGTCGCGGGTGGCGACGCTGTTGACGCCGCCGCCGTAGGGGGCGAGGTCGATGGTCAGGGCGGGCCTGATCTGCCAGGGTCGGTCGAGCCGCAGCACGTTGACCTGGTTGGCGGCGCCGCCGACGGTGAACAGGAGCCGCGAGTCGGGGTCGTAGGACCCGATCTCCGCCGAAGCGGTCCGGAAGGTGCCGATGGGGGTGAGCACGATGCTCCCCGGGGCCGCCGCTTCCACGGAGGTCCATGCCGTCAGGGCCAGGAGGCCCGCGAGCCCGCTGTGTCCGATCTTCATCCGTTCATACCCTCCTCATTGGGCGTTGTCAGAGCAGAACCGGCTGGCGCCGGATGGAGGCAACGCTATGAGGACGGGTCGGAGGATGCCG
>DASPJI010000065.1:0-5445 GCA_035628695.1 Thermoanaerobaculia bacterium
CTCGAGCGCGGGCCGCTGTTCCGGCCGTACCTGCTGCGGCTGTCGGCGGAGGACCACGTGGTCCTGGCCTCCATGCACCACATCGTCAGCGACGGCTGGTCGCTGTCGATCCTGGTGCGCGAGCTGGTGGCCCTCTACGAAGCGTTCCGTGCCGGCCAGGCCTCGCCGTTGCCGGAGCTGCCGGTGCAGTACGCCGACTACGCCGTCTGGCAACGCCGCTGGCTCGCTGGCGACGTCCTGGAGGCGGAGCTGGCCTGGTGGCGGCAGCGGCTCGCGGGCCTGCCGGCGCTGCTGGAGCTGCCCACCGACCGGCCGCGGCCGCCGGTGCAGACCTATGCCGGCGACGGCCGGCCGGTGCTCATCGGACGCGAGACGAGCGAGGCCCTGGCCGGGCTGGCCCTCGCCTCCGGGGCGACGCTCTTCATGGCGCTGCTCGCCGTGTTCCAGGGCCTCCTCGGCCGCTACGCCGGGCAGACCGGGCTGGCGGTGGGCTCACCCATGGCGGGGCGTGGCCGCTCGGAGCTCGAGCCCCTCATCGGCTTCTTCGTCAACACCCTGGTGCTGCCGGCCGAGCTGGCGGGCCGTCCCGGCTTCCGCGAGCTGCTGGAGCGGACCCGCCGGCGGACGCTCGAGGCCTACGCCCACCAGGAGGTCCCCTTCGAGCGCCTGGTGGAGGAGCTGGCGCCGGAGCGGAGCCTGGCCTATCCGCCGCTCTTCCAGGTCATGTTCGTGCTCCAGAACACACCCCGGGAGGACCTCCGCCTGCCCGGCCTGCGTCTGACCTCCATGGGCTGGGGCGAGACACGGACCGCCAAGTTCGACCTGACCCTCTCGCTCACCGAGACCGGCGAGGGCCTCGCCGGCACGCTCGAATACAACACCGACCTCTTCGATGGCACCACCATCGACCGCATGGCCGTCCATCTGGAGAGGCTGATCGCGGCCGCGCTGGCCGAGCCGGAGACGCCGCTGGCGGCCCTCTCCTTCCTTTCCGCGCCGGAGAGCCACCAGCTCACCGCCGAATGGAACGACACGGCGATCTCCACCCCCGCCGGCCTCCCGGTCCACCTTCTTTTCGAATCCCAGGCGGCGCGCACGCCGGACGCTCCCGCCGTCTCCTTCGCCGGCGAGGTCCTCACCTACCGGGAGCTGGACCTCCGGGCCGATACTCTCTCCAGCCGCCTCCGCGAGCTGGGAGCCGGGCCGGAGTCCCGGGTCGCCCTCTTCCTGGAGCGCTCCGCGGACCTGCTGACCGGCATCCTCGCCGTCTGGAAGGCCGGCGCATCCTGGGTACCTCTGGACCCATCCCAGCCCGACACCCGTCTCGCCCTGGTCCTCGAAGACGCATTCCGGAACCAGCCGGCGCCGCTCCTCATCATCCATCACTCTCTCCGCCACCGGGCCCTCCCTCTTTCCAACGCCCAGACCCTTTTCCTTGACACGACCGGGCGGGGGGCGGATGGCGGGGCGGGGCGGCCAGCGCAGGCGACTGGCAGCGTGGGGGCCGGGGAGGGCGGAGCGCACACGAAGGAGCCGAGCACGGCCGCCCCACCCCGTCATCCGCAGGGGGGCGACCTCGCCTACGTCCTCTACACCTCCGGCACCAGCGGCCGTCCCAAGGGGGTGATGGTGGAGCACGGCAGCCTCGCCCACTTCGTGCGCTCCATCCTCCTGACCTTCGACTTCCATCCAGGCGACCGCGTCCCCTGCGTCGCCCCCTTCACCTTCGACGCCTTCCTCCTGGACGTGCTCCCGCCGCTGCTGACCGGTGGCACGGCGGTGATCTTCGACACCCGTCCGCCCCTGGACCTCCCGGGTCTCCTGGACGAGCTCGAGTCCGCGACCCACTTCGACTGCGTGCCCGCCCTGATGCGCCAGATCGTCGATGGCCTGCGCCGCCGCGGCGCCTCCCCGACCCGGCTGCGCTGGGCCCTCATGGGAGGGGACGCGGTCCCGACCGATCTCCTCCAGGCGGTGCGCGACGTCTTCCCCGCGTCGCGGCCCACCGCCGTCTATGGGCCGACCGAGGCCACCGTCGTCGCCTCCTTCCACTTCCTGGGAAGCTCCCGCTGGGAAGACGGCCGGACCCTTCTGGGGCGCCCCCTGCCGGACGCGCTCCTCGAGCTACGGAACCAGGAGGGCCATCCCGTACCCATCGGAGTGGCGGGAGAGGTCTGGCTGGGGGGCCCCGGAGCCGCTCGCGGCTACCAGAACCTCCCCGACCTGACCGCCGCGGCCTGGACGGTCATCGACGGCCGGCGCTGGTACCGCACCGGGGACCTCGCCCGCCGGCTCCCGGACGGCACGGTGGAGTTCCTGGGCCGTGTCGACCAGCAGGTCAAGGTGCGAGGCTTCCGGGTGGAGCCGGGAGAGATCGAGGCCGTGCTGGCCGGGGTACCCGGCGTGGGGGACGTGGCGGTGCTGGCGCTCCAGGATCCGGCGGCGCCGGGAGAGCCCCGCCTCGTAGCCTGTGTCGTGCCGCGGAGCCCGGAGGCCGGCGATCTCGTGGGCTCCCTGGTGGAGCAGGCCCGCCGCCGCCTCCCCGAGTACATGGTGCCGGCGGACTGGCTGGTCCTGCCGTCGTTCCCCGTCACCCCCCACGGGAAGCTCGACCGGCGCGCGCTGCTCGCGCTGGCGTCGGCCGCCGGCCGGACCGTGGCCGAGACCCCCTACGAGCCGCCTCGCACGTCCACCGAAGAGCTGCTGGCGGATCTCTGGAGCCAGCTCCTCGGCCGTGACGGGACCGGGCGGCGCGACCACTTCTTCGATCTCGGCGGGCACTCCCTGCTGGCGGCGCGCCTGGCCTCCCGGATCAGCGACCTCTTCGGCATGGACCTGCCGCTCCGCCTGGTGTTCGAGGCTCCGCGGCTGGAGGAGCTGGCGCGGCGGATCGACGCCACGCGCGCCGAGGAGGCCGGCCCGCCGGCGCCGCCAGTCGTCCCGGTGCCCCGCGACCGCCGCCTCCCGCTCTCGTTCGCCCAGGAGCGCCTCTGGTTTCTGGATCAGCTCGATCCAGGGCAGGCGGTGTACAACATGCCGCTGGCCGTGCGGCTGGCGGGCGGAGCGGATCCGGCGGTCCTGGCCGCCAGTCTCGGAGAGCTGTGCCGCCGTCACGAGGCGCTGCGCACCTCCTTCCCCTCCGTCGAGGGGGCGCCCTACCAGGCCATCGCGCCCGCCGCCCCCTTCGTCCTGCCGGTGATCGACCTGCGCGGCCTGCCGCCGGACCGTGCCGTGCGGGAAGCCCTCTCACGCCTGGGCGAGGTGGCCGCGCGGCCGTTCGATCTGCGGCGGGGGCCGCTGCTCAGGACGCTGGCGATCCTGGAGTCCGGCGGCGATCTGCTGCTGTCGCTGGACCTTCACCATACCGTGGCTGACGGCTGGTCCATGGGGCTCCTCCAGGGCGAGTTGGTCACTCTCTACGGCGCCGTCTCCCGGGGCGTGCCGTCGCCGCTGCCCGAGCTGCCGGTCCAGTATGCCGACTACGCGGTCTGGCAGCGGAGCTGGCTGTCCGGCGAGGTGCTGGAGAGACAGGTTGCCTACTGGCGGCGGCAGCTCGCCGGCGCGCCCGCGCTCCTCGAGCTGCCCACCGACCGCCCGCGGCCGCCGGTGCAGAGCTTCCGCGGCGGCTCGCTGCCGCTGGTCCTCTCCCCCGAGCTCACGCGCTCCCTCCAGACCGTTGGCCGGCGGCGCGGCGCCACCCTCTTCATGACTCTCCTGGCCGCGTTCCAGTCCCTCCTCCACCGGGCGTCCGGGCAGGAGGTGGTGCCGGTCGGCACGCCGGTGGCGAACCGCGGCCGGACGGAGGTCGAGGGCCTCATCGGTCTCTTCGTCAACACTCTGGTGCTGGCCACGGATCTGACCGGCGACCCGCCATTCGGCGAACTGCTGGCCCGGGTGCGCGAGACCTCCCTCGAAGGCCAGGCGCACCAGGAGCTGCCGTTCGAGAAGCTGGTGGAGGTCTTGGCGCCGGAGCGGAGCCTCGGCCACGCGCCGCTGTTCCAGGTGATGCTCACCTTCCAGAACCTCCCGGCACCCGCTGCTCCGACCCCTCTGGCCGGCGAGGGAGCGCTCCCGAGCCTCGCCCTGCAGCCGGTGGAGACCTCTCTCGGCTTGGCCAAGTTCGACCTGAGCCTCACGTTGGAGGAGATGGAGGGGGGGCTCGCCGGCTCCCTCTCCTACGCCGCCGACCTGTTCGACCGGACGACGGCCGTCCGCTTGGCGCAGCAGCTCGAGGCGCTCCTCGCCGCCGTCGCCGCCCGGCCGGAGACCAGGCCCTCGGAGCTGCTCCTCCTCTCCCCGGCGCAGCGCCAGCAGCTCCTGCACGAGTGGAGCGGTGCCGTACGCACCGAGCGCGGGGCGGTGTCCGGCCGCTGTCTGCATCAGTCCGTCGAAGCGCAGGTGGAGAGGACGCCGGACGCCGTGGCCGTCCGCTTCGGCGCCGACAGCCTCACCTATCAGGAGCTGGATGGGCAGGCGAACCGGCTGGCCCGCCTGTTGCGCCGCGCCGGTGTGGGCGCCGAAGTACCGGTGGCCGTGTTCATGGACCGGTCGCTGGAGATGGTCGTAGCCCTCCTCGGCGTGCTCAAGGCCGGCGGGTTCTACGTTCCGCTGGATCCCGCCTATCCACCTGAGCGCCTCGCCTTCATGCTGGAGGACTGCCAGGCCCGGGTGCTGCTCTCCCAGGACTGGCTGATGGAGCGCCTGCCGGACACGGGAGTGTCGCGGCAGATCTATCTGGACCCCACCTTCGAGTCTCTGGAGGACGAGGACGCGACGCGGCCGGAGCCGCTGACCGTTCCGGCCCACCTCGCCTACCTCATCTATACCTCGGGCTCCACGGGCCGTCCCAAAGGGGTGGCGATCACCCACGCCAGCGCCGCCGCTCTGGTGGACTGGGCGGTGGATGCCTTCGGCGAGGAGGAGCTGGCCGGCACCCTGGCCTCCACCTCGATCTGCTTCGACCTGTCGGTGTTCGAGCTCTTCGTCCCCTTGTCGCGCGGCGGCTGCGTGCTTGTCGTGGAGACCGTGCTGGATCTGCTGGAGAACGGCGGCAAGATAGGAGGGCAGCCCATCACCCTGATCAACACCGTGCCCTCGGCCGCGGCCGAGCTGGTCCGGTCCGGGCTGCCGGCTTCGGTGCGCACCGTCAACCTGGCCGGCGAGCCCATCCCGCCGCTGCTGGTGGGGCAGATCCATGCCCAGGCTGGCGTCGAGAGGCTGCTCAATCTCTATGGACCGAGCGAGGACACGACCTACTCGACGACAGAGGAGACCGCGGCGGACGCCATTGTCCCGCCAGCGATCGGCCGGCCCATCGAGGGTACCCGCGCGTACGTGCTGGACGGCACCCTCCACCCGGTCTCGCCCGGCCTGCCGGGGGAGCTCTACCTGACGGGCGCCGGCCTCGCCCGCGGCTACTTCCGCCGGCCCGACCTGACGGCCGAG
>DASPJI010000066.1:0-10529 GCA_035628695.1 Thermoanaerobaculia bacterium
CCGGGCCGCTCGACAACGCCTACAAGGAGCACCTCAGCGAGGGGCGGACGAGCCTGTTCGACACCCACCCGGCCGACCGCGAGCGGATCACCAAGAGCCTCGGCGGGCCGCCCCAGGGCGTGTTCGCCTGCGCCCTGCCGGCGTCGGTCGTGTTCAGCGACTTCGCCTCGCTCGAGCGGAGGGTGTCGCGCGACCTCTTCCAGGCCTTCCTCGGCCGCGAGCTGCCGGACGACGCCTTCGTGCCGGCGGAGAAGGCGGTGGCCGCGTTCGCGGAGAGCCAGCAGGACTCCGCAGCGGCCGAGCGCTATCTCCCGGGAGGGGTGAGCCTGCTCCATCCGCTCCCCCTGCCGGGCGTCCTGCCGGCGCCCCCGGTCGACCCGCTGCCGGCGCTGACCGGGGCGGTCGGGTCCATGGAGGTCGGGCGCAAGGATGCCGTGGCGATCCTCGAACGCTACAGCGAGATCTACAACCAGCGGTCCCAGGCCAACCGGGCCGGAAGCCTCCTCGCCTACGGGGTGCCGATCGACGCGGCGTCGTTCGGCCTGAGTGGTCCCAAGGGTGGCGAGCGGAACGCCGTGCGCGAGGCCCAGAGCGCGACGACGGCGCAGCTCGAGGAGCTGGCCCGCCGCCTCGAGCCCTTGCAGGCCGCCGCCGCGCACCGCCTGACGCTCGCCCTCTCGCTCCTCCCCGGCGTGGCCGGACGCCTGGAGGAAGGGGCGGCCTGGCAGGAGCAGGTGCCGCGGCTGCTGGACGCCGCGGCCCGTCTGCGCGAGGTCCTGCCGCTCCTCCTGGACCTCCAGGACACGCGGGCGCTCCTCGCCATGGTGGGCAGCCTCGAAGACCGCGAAGGCCAGCTCGCGGGGACGCTGACGGAGCTCACGCGGTCGGGGCAGACGCGCCTGCGGGAGATGCTGGCCTCTCTGGAGGGGGCCGCCGATCCGTTCCCGGAGGAGCCCATCCCCCTCGCGCGCCTCGCCGCGCCCGACGGTGTCCCGGCCGCCGAGCCCGCCCCGGTCTACCACGCCATCGGCGGCACCAGCGCGCTGTTCGACCTGTACGGGCGGATCCTGGGACGGTTGTGCCGGATCGCGGAGGGGGTGGAGGCGGCGGTGGCTCCCCGCGGGTGAGGCCGCCCCCGTCCGCCTCCCTTGGGGTAGACTTCCCGGCGCAAGAAACTTCGCGAGGTCATCCCGATGAAGATCCCGTCCCTGATCCTGAAGCAGATGTACACCCTGGGCAGCCTGGAGAACGCCGAGGACGGCGTGCGGTTCAGCCTCAAGAACCGGCTCTCCAACGCCACCTTGACCCGGCTCACCGAGGTGCGGATCGACGGCCAGGCGGTCCCCCTCGAGCGCCTGACCCTCGAGATGGACGGTGATCGGGTCCTCGGCTCGGCGATCGGACCGACCAAGGCCGTGGCCTTCCCGCTCGCCAAGGTGATGAAGGTCCACGCCCAGACGGATCAGCTCCCCAAGGGTCAGCACGAGATCTCCATCGCCTTCGAGACCACGCCGTTCGGCTCCCTCTCCTTCAAGGTCAAGGACGCCATCGCCGAGCGGGTGAAGCGCACCACGGTCCCGCACGACAAGGACAACGACTACACGCCGGAGATCATCAAGGCGCGCCAGAAGTTCGTCGAGGAGTACACCGGCATCAAGCTGCAGCACATAGACAAGTTCTCCTTCGACCCCGAGGTCACCAAGGGGAACATCGAGAACTTCACCGGCGTCGCCCAGGTGCCCATCGGCTTCGCCGGCCCGCTCGAGGTCAACGGCGAGCACGCCCAGGGGGAGTTCCTGGTGCCGCTCGCCACCGCCGAGGGGACCCTGGTCGCCTCCTACAACCGCGGCATGAAGGTGCTCAACCTCTCGGGCGGCGTCACCTGCACGGTGGTGGGCGACTGCATGCAGCGGGCGCCGGTGTTCGTCTTCGACAACGCCCGCGACGGCCGCGACTTCGTGAAGTGGGTGGACGCCAACATCGACAAGATCCGCGAGGAGGCGGAGGGCACCTCCAGTATTGCCAAGCTGCTCTATATCGACCGCTACCTGGCGAACAAGCTGGTCTTCCTGCGCTTCAACTTCTCGACCGGCGACGCCGCGGGCCAGAACATGGTGGGCCGGGCGACGTTCGCGGCCTGCAGCTGGATCCTGGAGAACCACGCCAACATCCGGCACTTCTACCTGGAGTCCAACTTCGCCACCGACAAGAAGGCGTCGCAGATCAACATCATGCGCACCCGGGGCAAGCGGGTGACGGCCGAGGCGACGATCCCGCGCGACGTGCTCATCCAGCACATGCGGGTGGATCCCGAGACGCTGGCCTATCACGCCAACATCGCCAACGTCGGCGCCTTCCTCTCCGGGGCGAACAACAACGGCTGCCACTCGCCGAACGGCATCACGGCCATGTTCATCGCCACCGGGCAGGACGTGGCCAACGTCTCCGAGTCGTCGGCGGGGGTGGTCTACACCGAGGTGACGCAGGCGGGCGACCTCTACATCTCGATCACCATCCCGTCGCTGATCGTCGCCACCTACGGCGGCGGCACGGGCCTGGCGACGCAGCGCGAGTGCCTGGAGCTGCTGGGCTGCTATGGCAAGGGGAAGGTCCACAAGCTGGCCGAGATCGTGGCCGGAGTGGTGCTGGCCGGTGAGATCTCGCTCGCGGCGGCCATCTCGTCGCTCGACTGGGTGTCGAGCCACGAGCAGTACGGGCGGAACCGGTAGGCCCTCACCTCTATCGACGAAAGGAGCTGTCGATGACCAAGATTGAACCTCGTACGGGCTTTCGGGTGTTCACCCTCGCCGGACTGCTGCTCACCGTCCTCCTGCTCGCCAACAGCGGCCTGTCGCCGATGACCGCCGATCCCGGTCCGGTCTGCGCCGCGTACCCTTCGCCCTACAGCTGCGACACCACGTACAGTGGGTCACCCTGCGACGAATGGAGGGACGTCGGGTCGAGCTGCGGCACCTACCCGGACGGCACGTGCAAATACTGCCGGGTGGCGGCGGGCACCACGCCGGCCGGCATCATGGCCGTCTGCGTCTGTTCCTGAGCGTCCCGGCACTGGATCCGGTGGCCCGAGGCGCCGGTCATGCCCCCCAAGCTCTCGCCGAGGTGTCCAGAAAGACGCGCGAGAGATACACTGGAGCCATGCCGGCGCAACTTCCAGCGGTGGATTCGAATTCGGTAGCTCCTCCCGCGCCGGCCGCTGTTGAAAGCGCCAGCGGGATGCCCGGCTTCGAGCTGCTGCCGGATACCCCGCCCCACGGGCTCGTCCGGCGCTTCTTCACCATCCACCGGCACCTCTTCGGCCTGCTCTTCGGGTCTCTCGTCGCCCACGTGCGGGAGGGGCAGACGTCGCGCTTCCGGGGCCGGCGCGGGTTCCGCCTCCTCTTCAGCCTGGAGCGGCTGCTCGCCTCCCTGGTGCGGCCGTTCCTGGACAAGTCGATCGTCTCCCACTCCGTGCCGGTGCAGCTCCGGCGGCGGCTGGAGATCCTGGGCCCGACGTTCATCAAGCTGGGCCAAGTGCTCGCCCTGCGCCGCGACCTGCTGCCCGAGTCGATCACCGAGGAGCTCAAGAACCTGCTGGACCGGCTGCCGGTGGTCCCCTTCCCCCGCTACCTCGAGCTGATCGTCGAGGACCAGAAGCGGCCGATCGCCGAGATGTACTCGTGGATCGACCCGCAGCCGATCGGCTCGGCGTCGATCGCCCAGACCCACCGCGCCACCACGGTCGAGGGGGACTCGGTCATCCTCAAGGTGGTCAAGCCGGGGATCCGTGAGACGCTGACCCGCGATGCGCGCCTGCTCAAGTGGCTCGGCTCGTTCCTCCAGATCTTCCTCGAGCGCTATCAGCCCAAGCGGGTGATGCGGGAGTTCGTCGACTACACCCTGCGCGAGGTCGACCTGCGGCGCGAGGCCGACAACGCCGAGACCTTCGCGGCCAACTTCAAGGACATGCCGGACGTGGTCTTCCCCGCCATCTACCGGCAGTACAGCGGCCGCAGCGTCCTCTGCATGTCGTTCCTCAAGGGCTTCAAGCCGAGCGCGCCCGAGGCGGTCCAGCTCGCGCCCGAGGACCGGGACTTCCTGGTGGACCAGGGGGCGGCGAGCATCATCCGCATGCTCTTCCGGGACGGCTTCTTCCATGCCGACCTCCACCCGGGGAACCTGCTGATCCTGTCCGGCCCCAAGGTGGGGTTCATCGACCTGGGGATGGTGGGGCGTTTCAGCGAGGACCTGCGGCGCTCACTCCTCTACTACTACTACACGCTGGTCATGGGCGACCCCGAGGGGGCGTCGCGGTACCTCGCCGCGGTGGCCGCGCCCGGGCCCGGAGCCGACCCGGTAGGGTTCCGCCGCGAGGTCACCGAGGTCTCCCAGCGCTGGCACCAGAACGCCAACTTCAAGGGGTTCTCGCTGGCCCAACTCGTCATGCAGTCGGTGAACCTGGGCGCCGTCTACCGGATGTACTTCCCGGTCGAGATGGTGCTCATGGTCAAGGCGCTGGTCACCTTCGAGGGGGTGGGCCAGATCCTGAAGCCGGGGCTGGACGTGGCCGCGGTGTCGCAGAAGCACGTGCAGACCATCTTCATCGACCAGTTCAGCCCCATGACGCTCGCCAAGCAGGGGCTGCGCAACGCGCCCGAGGTGATCCAGGCGCTGGCCAAGGCGCCGATGCTGATCACCGAAGGCCTGCGCCTGCTGGAGCAGACCACCCGCCGGGCGCCGGAGAACCCCTTCGCCGGCCTGCGCGGGACGATCTTCGGCGGCTTCTGCATGGTGGCCGGCGCGGTGCTCGCCGGCGCCGGCGGCCCCTGGCCGGTCTGGGGCACCCTGTTCGCCGTCGGCCTCATCGCGGCCCTCCACCGTCGCTGAGCCGCCGCTGAGCCGGCCCGCAGCACCCTCGCGAAAACAATCCGGCCTCCTGCTCCGTAGAATGGAGCAGACGACGTTCGAGGAGCCTTGCCGATGACTGAGAGACCGGGTCGTCCGAGCACGCGCGCCATGGCGCTGTTCCCGTTCCTGCTCTGGTGTCTGTCCGCCTTCCTGGCCGCCCAGCCGGGCGAGCCGCCGCGGCACGCGGCGCCGGTGAACCTCGGCTTCGAGCAGGGCGATCCGGGCCAGACGCCCCCCGGCTGGAAAGTCCCCGAGGCGGCGAAGGCGGCCGGGTACACGGCGGCGATCGATGCCGGGCAGGCCGCGAGCGGCGCGCGCTCCGCCCTCCTCTCCGGCCCGGCGGTTGATCCCCGCAGCTTCGGCAACCTGATGCAGTCCGTCGACGCCGCCCCCTACCGCGGCCAGCGGGTCCGTTACCGCGCCGCGGTCCGGATCCAGAGCGAGACGGGCGGCTGGGCCAACCTCTGGCTGCGGATCGACCGCCCCGGCGGCGCCCTGGGCTTCCTCGACAACATGCAGGAGCGGCCCATCACCTCCGCGGAGTGGGCGAGCTACGAGATCGTCGCCGACGTCGCTCCGGACGCCGAGAGCCTCAACCTCGGGATGATGTACCGGGGCGGCGGCCGGGGCTGGATCGACTCCGTCTCCCTGGAGGTGATCGGCGAGTCCGGCGAGGGCAACGAGCCGCCCCGGGCGCTGACCGGCCGGGGCCTCGAAAACCTGATCGCCTTCACCCGCCTCCTCGGCTATGTGCGCTTCTTCCACCCGAGCGACCAGGCCGGCGCCGCGGACTGGAACCGCGTCGCCCTCGCCGGCGTCCAGGCCGCCGAGCCCGCCGCCGGCGCCGCGGCCCTGGCCCGCACGCTCGAAGACCTCTTCCGTCCCCTGGCGCCGACGGTGCGGGTCTTCCCCACCGGCCAGACCCCGCCCCTGCCGGCCGAGCTGTCCCGGCCGGCGGCCGGCGCCGCCCGGGTGGTCGCCTGGGAGCACGCCGGCGTGGATCTCAGCGAGGACCCGATGCAGCGCCGTTACGAGAGCCACCGGGCGGACGGACGGCCGCGGCCGGGGGAGTTCGGCACCATCTCGCAGCACTTCGACGCCGCTGCGCTACGCGGCAAGAAGGTGCGCTTCCGGGCCGCGGTGCGCGCCGAGGTCCAGGGGGAGAACCAAGCCCAGCTCTGGCTGCGCGTCGACCGGCCGAACGGCGAGATGGGGTTCTTCGACAACATGAGGGACCGCCCGATCCGCCAGGGGGAGTGGAATGTCTACGAGATCACCGGTGACGTGGCCCCCGACGCGCAGGGGATCGTCGCCGGGGTGATGCTCGACCAGGAGGGGCGCGTCTGGATCGACGAGGCCAGCCTGGAGGCCGTCGGCGAGGAGGGCCGCAACCTGCTCCAGAACGGGGGCTTCGAAACGGACGCGCCGGGCGCTCCGCCCGCCGGGTGGTCGCTTCCGGGAAGGGGCGACAGGTCGCGCTACTCCTTCCGGGTGACCGAGGAGAGCCCCTGGCGCGGGCGGCGCAGCGCCGTCATCGCCTACACACGGGAGGAGCCGTCCGGCGATCCCGGCAAGCCGTTCGTCGCCGACCTCGGCGGCGGCGTCTCGGCAATGGTGCCGCTGGCGCTGTACGCGGACGACCGCCGCACCCTGCCCCACTCGGCGGCGGACGTCACCGTCAAGCTCGCCGGCAAGCCGGAGGGCTTCCTCCCCTCGGGCAACGACCGGACGACACGCCTGGCGGCGGTGGCCCTGGCCTGGAATGTCTTCCAGCACTTCTATCCGTATTTCGAGGAGGTCCAGACCGACTGGCCCGCGGTGCTGCGGCAGTCCCTCCACGCCGCCGCCACCGACGCCGACGAGATCGCCTTCGGCGACACCCTGCGGCGCCTGGTGGCCGCCCTCCAGGACGGCCACGGCAACGTCAACGGGCCGTCCCGCCCCCGCTCGCACGTGCCGCCTCTCACCTGGGCTTGGATCGAGGACCGTCTCGTGGTGACCTACGTCCCGGGGGCGGACAGCTCGGGGATCCGGCCGGGTGACGTGGTCGTGGCCATCGACGGCAAGCCGGTCCGGCAGGTGCTGGAGGCGGCCGAGGCGCTGATCTCCAGCCCGACGCCGCAATGGCGCCGCTACATCGGCCTGCGGGAGATCGCCCGCGGCTCCGAGGGGGAGGAGGTCCGGCTGGACATCCAGCCGCGGGAGGGGCAGCCGTTCACGGCCACGCTGCGGCGGAGCGCCACCCTGCGTGGACCGGGCAGCATCGAGGAGCCGCGGCCGGAGAAGATCGCGGAGATCCGTCCCGGCATCTTCTACCTCGACGTGGAACGGGCCAACGACGGCGACTTCCGGGCGGCCCGCGACCGGCTGGCCACGGCCAAGGGGGTCATCTTCGACGTCCGCGGCTACCCCTCCGTGACCACTCACGCCACGCTCGCCCACCTCACCGGCGAGGAGATGACCTCGGCACAGTGGCACGTGCCCCTGGTGACCCGCCCCGACCGGGAGGGGATGGGGTTCGCTGTCTCGAACTGGGCGGTCAAGCCGGCCCAGCCGCGCTTCCAGGGAAAGGTGGCCTTCCTCACCGACGGCCGGGCCATCAGCTACGCCGAGACCTACATGGGGATCGTCGAGCACTACAAGCTCGGCGAGATCGTGGGCGGCCCCACCGCCGGCACCAACGGCAACATCAACCCGTTCCGGCTCCCCGGCGGGTACACGATCAACTGGACGGGCATGAAGGTGCTCAAGCACGACGGCTCGCGCCACCACGGCGTGGGGATCCAGCCCACGGTGCCGGTCTCCCGCACGATCCGCGGCGTGGCCGAGGGAAGGGACGAAGTGCTGGAGAAGGCGATCGAGATCGTCAGCCGGCCCTGACCGAGGGCAAGGGAGGGCCGGCCGCTCAGGGGCCGCTGCGCCAGCGGGCGATGACCGAGCCGGCGCCGCCCGCCAGCAGCAGCGCTCCCCCGGCGAGCCAGCAGAGCCAGACCAGGAGTCCCAGGCCGAGGTGATTCCTCTCTTCCGGGCGGAAGGCGATGTCCAGGACGAGAGGAACCGGGCCTCCGATCACCAGGAGAGCGCCGAGCACGAGCAGGGCCCGGCTCGTGATCCGGGGCGCCGCCCGCCGGTGTTCCAGGGGTGGAGAAAAAGGCATGCGCATGGGTATCCCGCCTCGCGTCGCTCTCAATCTACTCCCGGCTCCCACGGGTGTCAACGCGAGGGGACTGGTGACGTTTGTCCATGAAATGGGCCCCGGCGCCAACTCACTATTAGATGAAGAGTGGATTGCGAGCGATGCTCGCGGCGTCCAGCCAGGAGGCTCTGACCTCTGGCCATGAGTTCTTTAGAACTTTCTATTGTAGGATGTAGCCATCGACGCCGCCGTATCCTCGGGAGAGGGGAGCGGCGTGAAAGTTCCTTTTCTCAACATCATGGACGGCGACGAAGGGTCAAGCCGGCTGGCAGGCCCGGAGGCCGAGGGGAGGTCCGGGATGGGAAGCGCCGCGCCCGCCAGCCGAGAGCCGACCTACTTCGCCGACCCTTCCCACCTCGCGGCGGAGGTCACCACCCCGCTGCCGGAAGCTTCACACCCCGGCCTCGAGGGCGTCCTTACGGCGATGGCCGACGCCTTCGTAATCCTCGACCGCCGGTGGCGGTTCGTCTTCGTCAACGACCGGGCGGCCCAGATCGCCGGCCTGACGCGGGAGGAGCTGCTGGGCCGGGTGTGCTGGGAGGTCTTCCCGCAGTCGGTGGGCACTGTCTTCCACCAGGAGCTGCTCCGCGCCGCCAGCCAGCAGAGCGTGGTGCGCTTCGAGGGCTTCCACTCGCGGCTCGACGGCTGGCTCGAGAACCGGGTCTACCCCTTCGCCGACGGGGTGGCGATGCTGACGTCGGACATCACCGCCCGCAAGCGCGCCGAGGAGGCGCTACGCTTCCTCGCCGAGGCCGAGGCGCTCCTCGCCGGCTCGCTGGACTACGCCGAGACCTTCCGCAACCTGGCCCGGCTCGCCGTCCCCCGCATCGCCGACTGGTGCGCCGTCGACCTGCTGGACGATCCGCAGACGCGCCGGATCACGGTGGAGCGCGCCGACGCCCGCCTCGAAGCACTGGACGCCGCCCTCGGGTTCGTGCCCGCCGCCGTGATCGCCCGCGGTGAGACCTGCTGGCTGCCCGAGGTCACCGACGACGCCCTGCGCGGGGCCGGCGCCGGCGAGGAGGACGTGGCGCGGCTGCGCGAAGCCGGGCTGCGGTCGCTGGTGAGCGTGCCGCTACGGCCGCGGAGCCGGACGGTGGGAGCCCTGACGTTCGCCGTCGCCCGGGCCGGCCGGTGCTACGGCCCGGACGACCTGGAGCTGGCCCAGGGCCTCGCCCAGGTGGCTTCGCTCTCTCTGGACAACTGTCGTCTCTTCCAGCGGGTCGTCGAGGAGGATCGCCGCAAGGACGAGTTCCTGGCCATGATGGCCCACGAGCTGCGCAATCCCCTGGCCCCCATCGTCAACGCCGTGGAGATGCTCCGCCTGCGGGGCGAGGATCCCGACCTGCGCCGGCGGGCAACGGAGATGATCGCGCGCCAGGCCCGTCACATGGCGCGGCTGCTCGACGACCTCCTGGACGTGTCGCGGATCACCTACGGCAAGATCGGGCTCCGTAAGGAAAGGGTCGACCTGGTGGAAGTGGCGCGCCGGGCGTTCGAGACCAGCCGGCCGCTCTTCGAGGCGCGCCAACACCGGGTGAGCCTGGCGCTGCCGCCGGAGCCGGTCTGGCTCGACGCCGACCCGGCGCGCCTGGAGCAAGTGCTCTCGAACCTGCTCAACAACGCGGCCAAGTTCACCCCCGCCGAAGGGAGGATCGCCATGGAGGTCGCGGCCGGCCCGGACGAGGCGGTGGTGTGGGTGCGGGACGATGGGCCGGGCATTCCTCCGGAGCTCCGCAGCCGGATCTTCGAGCCCTTCGTGCAGGAGGACCGCTCCCTGGACCGCCCGTCGAGCGGCCTCGGCATCGGACTCACGCTCGTGCGGACCCTGGTGGCCCTGCACGGCGGCACCGCCGAGGTACAGAGCGAAGGCCGGGGCCGGGGCAGCGAGTTCACCGTCCGCCTCCCCCGCCTGCCGGCGGAGGAGGAGCCGGAGCCCGGACCGGTCGCACCGGTCCCTGTGGGGACACCGACGCTGCCGCGCATCCTCCTGGTGGAGGACAATCCGGACGCCGCCATGGCGCTCACCGACCTCCTCCGTCTCTGGGGCCACGAGGTGGCCGTAGCGGCGGACGGCGCCACAGCGCTGGAGATCGCCGGCAGCTTCCGGCCGGACGTCCTGCTGCTGGACATCGGCCTCCCGGGGATGGACGGCTACGAGCTGGCGCACCGGCTGCGGCTCCAGGAGGGGCTCGCCGCCGCCCGCTTCATCGCCCTCACCGGCTACGGCCAGGAGACCGACCGCCGCCGCGCCGCCGAGGCAGGCTTCGACCACCACCTGACCAAGCCCGCCGACCCCAAGGTGCTGCGGGAGCTGCTGGTGGGGTGAGAGGGACGCCCCTCAACCCTGGACCGGCCCGCCGATCTCGCCGAGCCGGTCCCGCACGCGCCGGGTGAGGGGGTGGTCCTCCCCCATCACCTGCTGGCG
>DASPJI010000067.1:0-3212 GCA_035628695.1 Thermoanaerobaculia bacterium
GCTGCCCCATGAGGAATGATCCCCGCCGCCGCTTCCGCGGCGACGGGGATCTCTTCCTTGTCGTCAGGGGGAGAGGGGGCGGGCCCCGAGAGGCGGGACCCGCCGTCCGGGCGGCGTCAGACCTCGAGAAAGGTGACGCCCGTGGCGCTCGACGGGTCCCGGTCCTCGACGATCCGCACCACCGACCAGCGCCGCCACTCCGGCAGCCCGGCCTCCTTCTCCTCCAGCGCCTCCCAGACCGCGAACCAGCGGCCGTAGACATGGAAGACGTGGAGGCGTGCCTCGTCGGGACCGTAGTCCGGCACCCAGTGGTCGCCGGGGTCCTGACGGGCCTTCTCCACTTCTTCAGGCGTGGGATGGAAGTAGACGCGGACCACCAGCTCGTAGAGAACGCGGCGGGTGGATTCGGTGGGACGGGACAGATCGACGCGCGAAGGCGTACGATCACTGAAGCTGGGCATGAGGTTAAGCTCCTGTCCGGCTAGGCCTCGGGAGGCGAGCTCGTAACTCCCTCCCTTGGCCGTCTGTAGGGCTCCAGGTGAGGCACGCGCTCACCTCGGAGACACAACGGCTGTGCTGGGAAGCCTCGGCTTCCTTACTCTTCAGACTCTCTCCCCGGCCACCTCCTTTCCGCATTGATTACGGCTGCACCGAGCCTATACCGGGTTTTGGAGAGAGGTCAAGAGGAAGGTGGAAGAATCTTGCGGGGGAGTTTTGGGTTGCGGGGGCGGAGGAAAAACCCCCCTCCTTGACCTCCCCCGCTCGCTACCGCCCACCCTCCCAGGGAGGGAGGCACCACCGCCCCCTATTCCGGGCTGTCCGTGATGGTCCGTGCTCGTCCGTGCCAGTCCGTGTGTCCGTGCTCCCTGCGCCTGTACACGCGCCGGCTCGTCGTTTAGACTTAGCGCTCCTCTGAAGAGCACATGTCGCACGAAGGCTCCTCTTGGAAGCCGTGCAGGAGAGTATCGAGTATGGAGTGGTCGCAGAAAAGGATCCTGGTCACCGGCGGAGCCTCGTTCATCAGCTCCCACCTTATTGATCTGCTGGTCGAGAAGGGGGCGCGCCAGATCCGCGTCGTCGACGACCTGACGAGCGGCAAGCTCGCCAATATTCAAGAGCACATCGACGCCGGGCGGGTCGAGTTCCGGCAGGAGGACCTCCTGGGCCCCGGCGTGCCGCAGCGGGCGGTCGAGGGGGTCGACGTCGTCTTCCACCTCGCCGCCATCCACGGTGGCCGCGGCTACGTCGACCTGCACCAGGCGGCCTGCGCGCAGAACCTGGCGATGGACGGCATGCTGATCAAGGCCGCCCACGAGGCGGGCGTCGAGAAGTTCGTCTTCGCCTCCTCGGGCTGCGTCTACCCCAACTTCCTGCAGACCGACGTGACCAAGGAGCTCTACCTCACCGAGGAGATGGTCGGGCCGCCCTACGACGCCGACAACATGTACGGCTGGGCGAAGCTGATGACCGAGATGACCCTCCAGTCCTACTACAAGGACTTCGGCTTCAAGGGGGCCTCGTGCCGCTTCTTCACGGTCTACGGCGAGCGCGGGGTGGAGAACCACGCCGTCATCGCCATGATCGCCCGCGCCTTCGTGCGCCAGAACCCGTTCGAGGTCTGGGGCGACGGGACCCAGATCCGCAACTGGACCTACGTCGGCGACATCGTCCGCGGCATGGTGATGGCGGCCGAGAAGATCGATGACGGCACGGCGGTCAACCTGGGGACCGAGGAGCGGACTCGGGTCATCGACGCGGTGCGCGAGGTGCTGCGCTACACCGGCCAGGAGGCGGAGATCAAGTTCCTGCCCCACATGCCCACCGGGCCGCTCAACCGGGTGGCGAGCAACCGCCTCGCCCGCGAGCTGATGGGCTGGGAGCCGCAGGTCAAGTTCATGGACGGCCTGCACCGCACCATCGACTGGTACTTCGGGAGCCGCCAGCGCGAGACGGTCAGCGGCTACCTGGAGGAGATGCTGACGGAACGGTAGCCGTCCCGCCGTGCGCAAGCTGGTCTATCTCTGCGACTGGCTCCCCCCGGACTTCGGGGCGGTCGGTCAATACAGCCTCCTCTTCGCCCGCCAGCGCGCCGCCGCCGGCGAGGAGGTGACGCTGGGCGGCCTCTCCTCCACCGCCGGCTCGGTGGAGGAGGAGAGCGCCGGCGCCGGCCGGCTGCGCATCGTCCGCCTGCACGCCCCCACCTACGACCGGGCCGACTTCAAGACGCGGGCGCTGTGGACGGCGCGCACCAACCTCGCCCTGGTGCGGCGGCTGCGGCGCGAGATCCGGCAGGCGGACGAGGTGCTGTTCACCGGCAGCCCGCCGTTCCTGATCCACCTGCTGGTGCCGCTCAACCTGCTGTTCCGCAAGCGGCTCACCTACCGCATCACCGACTTCCATCCCGAGTGCCTGATGGCTGAGATCGGCGAGATGGGGAAGGTGCCGGCGCCGCTGCGGCTGTTCCACCGGCTGACGGTGGCGCTGCGCCGCCGGGTCCACCGCTTCGAGGTGCTGGGGGAGGACCAGCGGCAGCGGCTGCTGGAGATCGGCATCCCGGACGAGCGCATCGTCCTGAAGCGCGACCCCTCGCCGGTCGAGATCCCGGAAGGCACCCCGCCACTCGAGCGGCCGGCGGAGCTGGCGGGCCGCTGCCTGCTCCTCTACTCGGGCAACTTCGGCGTCGCCCACGACCACGAGACCTTCGTCGCCGGCTATCGCCTGCACCACCGGCAAGGCTCCGGACGGGTCGGGCTCTGGCTCAATGCCACCGGCGCCAAGGCGGACCTCGTGGAGAAGGCGCTACGCGAGGAGGGGCTCCCCGTCCACCGCGGCCGGCCGGTGCCGCTGGACCTCCTGCCACGCCTGCTGGTCACCCCCGACGCCCACCTGATCACCCTGCGCGACGAGTTCACCGGCTACGTCCTACCGTCCAAGGTCCACGCCTGCCTCCAGTCGGGCCGGAGCATTCTTTACATCGGCCCGGCCGCGTCGGACGTCCACCTGCTCGGCGCGCGCGAGATGCCCCCCGGCCTCTACCGGCGCGTCGGCACCGGGGACGCCGAGGGGGCGGCCCGGGCTCTCGAAGAGATCGCCGACGGTTGCGCAACCTCTCCAGGTTGAATCCCCGCCCGGGTTTAGAGTAAGATCCACCCGCAAATCCCGTCAGTTGTTGAAAGTTCGGCCTCCCCATCCGTTCGGGAGAGCCAGGGGAG
>DASPJI010000068.1:0-5225 GCA_035628695.1 Thermoanaerobaculia bacterium
TTGCTGCCGTAGGGCAGGCGCGCCGTGTCCCCCAGATAGAGGATGGACTCGTGGGGCAGCCTGCGGCGCAGGGCCGCCGCCACCGTGAGGCCGCCCACGCCCGAATCGAAGACACCGATGGCGTCGATCACTGAGCGGGCTGTCCGGCCGGCGTTGCCGGGGTCGGCGTCGGCGCGGCCTGGGGAGACGGGGCCGGCTGAGCGGGCGCCGCCGCCCCGGCCGGCGCTACGAGCGTCCGGTCGGGCGGCAGGGGGAGGCTGGTGTCGAGGTGGCCGGAGAAGGTGGCGCGCTGGGTGCCGTTCCAGAGCAGCACGACCCCCTGCACCTCGGGGACGTTGAGCGCCACCGAGTCGACGACGCTGTAGATCCGCTGGATCTCCTCGGTCGAGCCGCCGGCGGGGGGCTCCGCCTGTTCGGCCCAGCGCAGGTCGACATAGGCGATGTTGCCCGTCTCTTCGGAAGCGCCGGGAACGAGCTGGACGCTGCCGAGCTGCACCTGCTCCGGGAACGGGCGGGCGAGGCCGGGCTGGCGCGGCCCGGCGAGCAGCGCCTCGACGATCTTGCGGACGCGGTCCCTCGGGGACTCGGTGACCTCGAGCTCGCGCCGCTCGCCGCGCAGCATGGCGTTGCCGGATGGGCCGGCCGGGAAGTAGAGCTCGAAGGACACCTTCTCCCGCGGCTGGGCGGCCTCCTCCTGCGGCCCGCGGCGCCAGGGGCGGCTCCCCCTGTCGCTCAGCAGCCACCAGGTCACGCCGACCGTGAGGACGACCAGCGCCAGCCCGAGGATCGCTCCCGCCGCCCGCCGGCTCATCGCGTCCCCGGCGTGGCGCCCGGCGTCGCTCTGGGAGCCGTCCCCGGAGGAGCGGGGGCCGACGCCGCCTCCGCGGCGTCCACCGTCTGCTTGTAGCGGGCGATCGCCTGCACCAGCGCGTCGATGAGCTGCGACCGGTAGGCGGGATCCTGGAGCTTGGTCTCCTCTTCGGGGTTGCTGAGGAAGCCCAGCTCGACCAGGACGGCGGGCATGTCCGCCCCCACCAGGACGCGGAAGGGGGCCTGCTTGACCCCGCGGTCCCGGATCTGGAGGGTCTGGTTGAGCTCCGCCTGGACCATGCCGGCGAAGCGCTGGCTCTCGGTCAGGTGGCGGGTCTGGGCGAGGTCCCAGAGGATCATCTGGAGATCCTGCTGCGTCTCCGCGTCCAGCCCCTCGGCGCCGGGCGGCGGAGTCGCGTCGCCCTGGTTCTCGGCCTCGGCGGCCCTGGCGGCCCGGGCGTCGGACGCCTGGGTGCTCAGGAAGTAGGTCTCGGCGCCGCGCGCCCCGGAGCCCAGAGAGGAGTTCAGGTGCACGGAGATGAAGAGGTCGGCGCGGTTCTGGTTGGCGATGGCGGCGCGGGTGTCCCAGTGGAGGTTGGCGTCCTCGTTGCGGGTGAGGATCACGCGCACGGGCAGCCGCTGCTCCAGGCGCGCCTCGAGGTCGCGGGCGAGGATCAGCGTCAGCTCCTTCTCGGCGACGCCGCTGGGGCCGATCGCCCCGGTCTCGGTGCCGCCGTGGCCGGGGTCGATGACGATGGTGCGGATGCCCCCCTCGTCCCGGATCTCGGTGACCGGCGGCCCTCCCGGGACCGTCACCGTCGACGGCTGGTGGACGTCGAACACCAGCCGGAACGGGTTCTCCAGCACGTAGCTCTCCACCGCGGCGCCCGGGGTGAGCTGCAGCCGCACCCCCTGCGGCGTGATGCTCACCCCCTGGACCAGCGGGTCCTTCACCTGCGGCAGATCCGCCGGCGGCGCCAGGCGGTCCTCCAGCATGCGGACCTCGATCACCCCCGGCTGCTGCACCAGGTCGTAGCGCGGCGCCTCGGGGAACTGCAGCACCACCGTGGTCATCGCCTGGAGGTGCACGACGTCGAGAGCGACCGGGATCTCCCGCGCGCTGCGGGTGCCGATGGCCAGGCGCCCCTCCTGCGGCCGCCAGTCGAAGCTGTAGCCGGAGAGGTCGCCCCAGGTCTTGCTCAGGAAGTCGATCGGCACCTCGAGGCCGGCTTCACCGCGGGTGACCGGCTGCGACAGCGAGACGATCTGGTCGCCGACGGTGACGATGGCGCTGCCGACGCCGAGGACGATGTCGGTCTCGCCGATGCGCAGGGTCGAGCTCTCGCCCGACTCGTCCGGCGACAGCTCGCCCCCCAGCGCCTGGGCCAGCGGGGCCAGCGCCACCACCGGGCCGGCGGGTCGGATGGTGACCGGCACCTGGAGGTCGCGGCCGCCGAGCACCACGGTGGGGCGGCCGGGGGACGCGGGGGCCGGGCCTCCTGCCTGGGGGACCGGCGGGGCCGGAGGGGTCTGCGCGATCTGGGCGGCGACGAGGACGGGCAGCGACAGGCAGAGCGCGAGCAGGGGGACGCGAGAACGGCGTGCTTTCACGCGGGAGAGGATACCACCCGGGGGGCGTCCCTTTGAAAGTGGCTCGCCGAGTGTGGTAATGCTCTGCTTTCCCGGGGCCGTCCCGGCGTCTATCCAAGGAGAGGAAAGCGATGGAGATCCGGCAGTTTCGGGTGGTGGTCCGCTCGCGTTACTTCGAGCGGGCGTTGAAGTTCTACGGCGATTCCCTGTCCCTGCCGCGGCTCCACGCCTGGGACCGCGAGGACGGCCGCGGCGCCGTCTTCCAGGCCGGGACTGCCGTCGTCGAGGTGCTCGGCGCGCCGGCGGACGAGGATCCGCGGATGCGCAACGAGGAGTTCGATCCCCAGGGGCCGACCGGCAAGATGAGCCTGGTGATCCTCGTCCCCTCGGCGCAGCAGGCCTACGACGAGATCTTCTTCCGGGACAAGAACATCCCCGGCGGCCTGCGCAAGGACTACGACGGCGCCCTGGTCTTCGAGACCCACGACCCGGACGGCATCCGGGTGCTGTTCAAGGAGGGGTGATCCCGGCGCCGCTCACCACTCGACCCGGTAGACCGGCACCGCCTGCGCCTTGCCCTTGAGCGGCAGCGGCGGCAGCGCCCGGACCCGCGGCGGGGTAGTGAGGGAGGCGTGCAGCGGCTCGGCGATCAGGATGTCCCCCGGGCCCGCCTCGGCGCAGAGGCGGGCCGCGGTGTTCACCGCGTCGCCGATCACCGTGTACTCCAGGCGCCGGTCGCTGCCGATGTTGCCGGCGAAGACCTCCCCCTGGCTGAGGCCGATCCCGACGGAGATGGTCCGCCGCCCCTGGCCTACCCATTCGAAGTTGAGCTGCTGCACCGCCTGCTGCATGGCGACCGCCGCGCGCACCGCGCGGTCGGCGTCGCCGTCGCGCTCGACCGGCGCCCCCCAGAGGGCCATGAGGGCGTCCCCCATGAACTTGTCGAGGATGCCCCCGTGCTCGAAGACGACGTCCACCATCTCGGTGAAGTACTCGGTGAGGAGCTTGGCGATCTCGTCCGCCGCCATCTGCTCCGAGAGTGAGGTGAACCCCCGGATGTCGCAGAACAGCACCGTCACCGTGCGCCGCGAGCCGCCGAGGCCGATCTCGCCGGTCTGCGCCGCGATCTGGCGCGCGAGGTCGGGGGCGAAGTAGCGCTGGAAGTTGGAGAGGACGACCGCCTCGCGCTGCACCCGCTGCAGGAGCTGGCTGTTCTCGATGGATACCGCCGCCATGCCGGCGAAGGCGGTGAGGAAGCCGAGGTCCTCGTCGGTGAAGGTGTGGTCCGCGGCCAGGTTGTCGAGATAGACGAGGCCGAGCACCCTCCCCTGCTGGCCGAGCAGTGGCGCGCACAGGGCGCTGCGGATGTTGGGGATCGCCAGCGTCGCCCCCTCCGACTGGCCGTCGGCGGCGGGGAAGTTCTCGAGCAGCATGGCGACGCGCTCGGTCACCGTCTTGCGGGCCACCGCCTTGGGCACCCGCCAGCTGCCGCCGAACGCCCCGTCGACGCGGCTGCGCCAGACCCGCGGCACGAGCTCGCCCAGGTCGCCCTCGGGCTGTCCGCCGGGGGCGCCGCCCTCCCCGCTGCCGGGCTCGGCCATGAGGATCGCCACGCGGTCGACGCTCATCACCTGGAAGAGGATGTCGACCACCTTCTCGAGCAGCCGGTCGATCTCGCTGAGCCCCGTCGGGCCGCTGAGCTCGCGGGCGATGTCGAGCATCAGGGCGAGCCGCTCGGCCTGGCGGTCGGCCGGGGTGCCACGGGCCGCGGGCGCGCCGCCGAGGTGGGCCGCGATGTTGGCGTGCCCCACCACCTGCACCTGGCGGAGGATGGTGGCGTCGAGCGGGTCCTCCACCGGGAGCTGCACGTCGGAGTCGAGGGCGGGCTCCTCGCGCAGCTCGAACGTCACCTTGCCGAAGGCGATCCGCGCCCCCGGCAGCGCCACCGCGTCGTGCACCCGCCGGCCGTCGACGAACGTGCCGTTGGTGGAGCCGCCGTCGCGGATGTGCAGCCGGTTGCCGACGCACTCGACCTCGGCGTGCTGGCGCGACACCGTGGGGTCGCGCACCGGCAGGTCGCAGTCCGCGGTCCGGCCGACGCTCAGCGCCCGCCCTGGGGGGACGCGGAACGAGGAGTCTCCGGTGGTGGCGACGAGTCTCAGCGGCACGGTGTTCCCTCGGTGGCCCGAAAGCGGGCGTCTCCTTGACGTCTACGCTACTACAGGGACGTGACGACCTGGATAACGTGAAGGGCCCGAGCGCGGGAATGTCCTGGGGGGTTGAATCGTTTTTTGGGGCTGTGGTACCCTTCGCGGGTCCGTTGGACGGCATGGCGCATTCGTCTAGGGGTCCAGGACGCCGGCCTCTCACGCCGGTAACACGGGTTCGAATCCCGTATGCGCTACCAAACCTGACACACTCCCCAGCCCGGCGCCGCCGGGCTTTTGAATTTTGGCCCCGGAAGCACCTCCCCCCAAGCTCATCGCCGACGCCATGCTGGGCGCCCTCGCCCGCTGGCTGCGCGCCCTGGATCTCGACGTCGCCTACGACCCGGCGCTCGACGACCCCGAGCTGGTGGCCCGCTCCGCGGCCGAAGGGCGGACCATCCTCACCCGTGACCGCCGCCTCGTCGAGCGGCGACTCGCCCGCAACCACCTGCTGATCCGCTCCGAGAAGGTGGAGGAACAGGTGCGGCAGGTCCTCGGCGAGTTGGCGATCCATCCCGAGCCCGGCCGTCTCCTCGGCCGCTGCCTGCGCTGCAATCTGCCGCTGGAGCCGCTGCCGGCGGAGCGGGCGCGGGCCCGGGTCCCCCCGTGGGTGGCGCG
>DASPJI010000069.1:0-4628 GCA_035628695.1 Thermoanaerobaculia bacterium
GGCTTGCCAGCAAGGACTTCGGAATCCGAGTGGATATGGTCATGCCAGTCCATGATGAGGCTAGGCTACCATCGTTTCAGGGTATCTTGCCGCCCCGTCACAACGGCAGCCGCAGCTTCGCCTCGCAGCCCGGGTCCGGCGCCCGGTTCTCCAGGGTGAGGGTGCCGCCGTGGGCCTCGGCGATCTGCCGCGAGAGGGCGAGGCCGATGCCCGTCCCTCCCGGCTTGGTGGTGTAGAAGGGGACGAAGAGGTTCTCGGTGTTCGACAGGCCCGGCCCCTCGTCCTGCACGTGGACCTCGACGTGCGAGCCGGCGACCCGCCAGCCCACTCCGACCAGGCCGCCGGTCTCCAGGGCGGCGTCGACGCCGTTGCGCACCAGGTTGATGAGGAGCTGCGCGAGCTGGTCCGCGTCCCCCTGGACCTCGACCCTGGGGCCGTTCTCGACGAACACCGGCAGCCGGTTCTCCAGCGCGGCCACGCGGCGGATCAGGGCGGACAGCTCCACCGGCGCCAGGCGCGGCGGGGGGAGGCGGGCGAGCCGCGCGTAGGCGGCCATGAAGCGGATCAGCGCCTCCGAACGGTCGCCGATGATCTCCAGGCCGCGCCGCATGTCGTCCTGCCAGTCGTTGGGGCGCGGCTCGCGGTCGAGCAGCCGGCCCAGCGTCGCCGCCATCGAATGGATGGGCGCCATCGAGTTGTTCAACTCGTGACCCAGCACCCGGATCAGCCGCTTCCAGGCCTGGCGCTCCTCTTCGCGCAGGGTCTGGCTGACGTCCGAGATCACCAGGAGCTGGTGGGGGAGGCCGCTCTCGCGGAAGGTGCTGCGCCGGATGTCCCAGCGGCCGGGGCCGGACGGGAAGGCGCGGGCCACGGTGCCGGGCATGTCCACGTCCAGCAGCTCGGTGAGGTCGAGCTCGTCCGCCGGCCGCCCGAGCAGCCGCTCGGCCGGCTCGTCCAGGAGCCTCTCGGCGGCGCGGTTGGCGAGCTGCAGCCGCCGCTGGTCGTCGAAGGCGAACACCGCCACGTCCACCTCTTCCATGACGCGGTGGAGGAGCGCGGTGGCCTCGACCGCCCCCAGCCGCTGCTCGCGCAGCACCTCGCCGATGGCGTTGACCTCGTGCATCACCTCGCCCAGGGCGTCCATCTCCTGGGTCTGGCGGGCGCGCAGCGAGAAGTCCCCCTCGCGCAGGGCGTTGAGCAGGTTCGACAGCGTCTGGAGCGGGCGGACCACCTTGTCGCGCAGGGTGGCGGCGAAGGCCCACCAGAGGATCAGCACGATCACCGACACCGTCCAGCGCAGGGTATCGCCGTGGTCGTCCCACCAGAGGAGCAGCAGGGCGATCGAGACCCCCGGCAGGCCGGTGATCAGGGCCCACAGCAGCACCCGCCGCTCGAACGGCATCGCCGGCTTCGGGGCGCCGCGCTCCCCGGCCTCCTCCAGATGCCGCTCCAGCGTCTCCCGGACGCTAGAGGCCATGCTTCTCGAGGCGCCGGTAGAGGGCGCTGCGGGAGAGTCCGAGGGCCTGGGCGGCCTGGCTGACGTTTCCTCCATAGCGGGCCAACGCTTTCTGGATCAGCACCCGTTCCACTTCTTCGAGCGGCAGGTCCTCGATCGGCGCGCCGCCGCTCTGCGCTCCCTGGAGCAGCCCCAGGTCCTGCGCCCGGATCCGCTCCCCCCGCGCCATCAGCACGCCGCGCTCCACCGCATGGTCGAGCTCGCGGACGTTGCCCGGCCAGGGGTGGGCGAGCAGCGCCTCCGCCGCCGCCGGCTCGAACCCCCGCACCTCTTTACGATAACGGCGGGCGTGCTGTTCCAGGAAATACTCGGCCAGCGGGAAGATGTCGGCGCGGCGGGCGCGCAGCGGCGGCACGTGGATCTCCACCGTGTTCAGCCGGAACAGCAGGTCCTGCCGGAAGCGGCCGGCGGCCACCTCCTCGCGCAGGTCGGCGTTGGTCGCCGAGATCACCCGCACGTCGGCGCGCCGGGTCTTCGACGACCCCAGCCGCTCGAACTCGCCGGTCTCCAGCACCCGCAGCAGCTTCGCCTGCTGGGAGAGGGAGATGTTGGCGATCTCGTCGAGGAAGATGGTCCCCCGGTCCGCCAGCTCGAAGCGCCCCACCCGGTCGGTCTTGGCGTCGGTGAAGGCGCCGCGGACGTGGCCGAAGAGCTCGCTCTCGAAGACCGCCTCCGACAGGCCGCCGGTGTTCACCGTCACCATCGGGACCCCGGCGCGCGGCGACGCGGCGTGGAGGGCGCGCGCCACCACCCCCTTGCCGGTGCCGTTCTCGCCGGTGACCAGGACGTTGGCCTCCGACGGGCCGACCCGCTCGACGAGCTCGATCACCGGCCGCATCTCGGGCGACTGGGCGATCAGGGTGAAGTGGCCGTTGGCGCGCAGCAGCTCGTTCTCGGCCTCGAGCCGCTCGCCGCGCCGCAGCGCCCGGCCGAGGCTCACCTGGGTGTGCAGGATGGAGAGCAGCCGGTCGTTGTCCCACGGCTTCTCGATGAAGTCGCGCGCCCCCTGGCGCATCACCTCGACCGCCAGGCCGACGCTCCCCCAGGCGGTCATCACCACCACCGGCAGCGCGTCGTCGAGCGCGCGCAGGCGGGCGAGGAGGTCGAGCCCCTCCCGCCCCGAGGTGGTGTCGCGAGTGTAGTTCAGGTCCATCAGCACCACGTCGAAGTCGCGGGTGGTGACCGCCTGGAGGATCCCGGCCGGCGAGGCGGCCTCCTCGGTGGCGAAGCCTTCCCCCTTGAGCAGCAGGCGCAGCGCCTCGCGCACCTCGCGCTGGTCGTCGGCGATGAGGACCCGGGGGCCGGGAGAGGGGCTGTTCATGGGGAAGAAAGCAAAAGCTGCCGCCCGGCTGGGCGGCAGCTCCATGGTACGTCAGAACGGGGCGGGGTTATACGACGAATCCCCGCTGCTCCAGCTCGCGCTCCTCGGCCTCGCGCTGGGCGCCCTGCTCCTCCTCGACGACGCGGCCGTCGAACAGGTGGATGGTGCGGCCGGCGTAGCGGGCGAAGCGCGGGTCGTGGGTGACCATGCAGATGGTCGCGCCGTCCTTGTGCAGCTCGGCGAGCAGCTCCATGACCGCCTCGCTGTTGCGCGAGTCGAGGTTACCGGTCGGCTCGTCGGCGAGCAGGATGGAGGGCTTGCCGACCACCGCGCGGGCGACGGCGACGCGCTGCTGCTGACCGCCGGAGAGCTGCGACGGGTAGTGCTTCATGCGGTGCGACATGCCGACCCGCTCGAGCGCCTCCTGCACCCGCTCCTTGCGCTCCTTGGAGGGCATGCCGCGGTAGGTCAGGGGGAGCTCGACGTTCTCGTAGACCGTCAGGTCGCCGATCAGGTTGAACGCCTGGAAGATGAAGCCGATCTCACGGTTGCGGATGCGCGCCCGCTCCGAGAAGGAGAGGTCGGCCACCTGCTTGCCGTTCAGCCAGTACTTGCCGTCCGATGGCGTGTCGAGCAGGCCGAGGATCGACAGCAGGGTGGTCTTGCCACAGCCGGACGGGCCGGCGATGGAGATGTACTCGCCGTTCCGGATCTCCAGGTGGATCCCCGAGAGGGCGTGGGTCTCGACTTCGTCGGTCAGGAAGACCTTGGTGACTCCGTCGAGGTGGATCAAGGCGTCGTTGGAAGCGTTCATCGGGTTTCTCCCCCCTTAGTTTCTTCAGCCGTCGCTCTCAGCGTTTTCGCTCTCAGCAATACGGCGGCGATGTCGTCGAGGTTTCTCGGGCTCACTTCACACGTAGCTTGTTCTGCTCGTCCCACTGCGAGACGTCCGACAGGATGACCTTGTCGCCCGCCTGGAGCCCGCCGCGGATCTCGATGTGGTTGACCGAGCCGCGGCCCAGCGTCACCTGCACGCGCTCCGCCTCGGTCTCGTCCGCGTTGAGCTTGAACATGTCGATCTTGCTCTCGGGCTGGCCGTACGCCGGCCGGCCGACGAAGAGGACGTTCTCCAGCTTTTCGATCTGGATGACGCCGTCGACCGACAGGTCGGGACGGGCGCCCTGGGGCAGCGGGCCATCCAGCGCCACGTCCACCGTGACCGACCCCTCTATGACCGACGGCGCGACACGTTCCACGTGGCCCGGCACGACGCCGTTGCGGGTGTCGACGAACGCCCGCAGGCCGCGGATGACGTCCTTGGCCTGCACCTCCGGGATGCGCAGCTCGGCCTTGAGGTGCTCGGGGCGGGCCACCCGGGCGAGGTTGGTGCCCGGCGTCACCCGCTGGCCGACCTGCACCGGCAGCTCCTGGAGCACGCCGGAGATGCCGGCGCGCACGCGGAGCGCTTCGACGCGGCGGCGCTGCACCTCGTAGCCGGCGCGCGCCTGCTCGACGCGGGCGGCTTGGGCGGCGAGCTGGGCCTGGTTGGCGCTGCGCCCCTGGATGAAGCGCTCGCGCTCGATGCTGGCCTGCTTGCTGGTCTGCGTCGCGCGCAGCTTCGACAGCTTGAGGTCGAGCTCGGGGATCAGGCCGTCCTTGGCCAGCACCGTGTCGGCCTCCGACTGGAGCTTGGCCTCCTCGGCCTGCGACTCCGCCGCCGACACCTGGGCCTGCTGGCTCAGCAGCGAGCTCGAGAGCTGGGCACGGAGGTTCTGGTAGTCGGCCTCGGCG
>DASPJI010000070.1:0-3865 GCA_035628695.1 Thermoanaerobaculia bacterium
CAGCGTCATCCGCGCCGCGTCGGCGCTCGAGCCGTCCCCCACCAGCAGCGTATAGCGGCCGGCGGGCAGGTCCTGCGGCAGGTCGATGTTCAGCGACCGGCGGAAGCGCTCGCCGCGGTACGCCATCAGGTCGAGGTTCAGGCCGATGCGCTCGCCGGGCCTCACCACGGTGCGCTCCGCGTGCGCCCCCACCAGCGTCGCGGCGCGCGGCTCGGGCGACTGCTGGATGTCGACCTCCACCGCCTCGAGATCCACCTTCTCGAAGTCATTCTGGGTCAGGAACCCGGCCACCGCCAGTACATAGGCGGCGGCCTCGCTGCCGGCGCTCGCGCCGTCGAAGCTCTGCCGTACCAGGAGGTCACCGTAGCGCGCCAGCTTGAAGCGGGCTGTCATGTCCAGGCTCTGTGAACCAGCCGTGTAGCTCGCCGACTCGAGCCCCGCCACCACCGTGCTGCCGATGAGCGACGGGGTGAGCAGCGGGATCTCGGCGACGCGCACCTTGTACTCCCGCGGCTTCTCGCCCAGGCCGCCGGCGACGCGCAGCACCATGGGGGTCATCGGCGCGGTGGCGCCGATCCGCCCCTGGATGCCGGCCTGGCGGTCCTGCTCGAAGGCGCCGATGGTGTGGCCGATGTTGGAGATCTTGAACGAGGCGAGCTGGCTGGAGAAGATCGTCACCACCTCGGCGGTCGCCATCGGCACCTGGACCGGCCCGAGCCCCATGAAGGGGTGACCGAAGGCGAGCACCTGGTCCTCGTAGCGGTCGGTGACGGTGCCGAAGCCCGCCAGCCCGAAATCGCCGTCCACCAGCACCGCGGCCACCGCGCCTCCCATCTCGAGGTCCCGCGGCACGTCCTCTGGCCGCGCCTCGCCGGCCGCGCTCACGGTCTGGAGAGCGCGGCGCATCATCGCCAGCGACTGGTCGCCGAAGCCCTGCGTCGCCCAGACGATCCCCGGCAGGCCGCCGCCCGCGAGGCGCGGCTGGAGCCTGGCCAGCTCGCGCTCCAGCAGGTCGGCGGGGATCTTGCGCGCCATGATGTCCGCCAGCGGCACCGGCGGCAGCGGGGTGGCGGGCAACGGTCCCAGGCCGGAGAGCCGGCGCATGTCCTCGATCGGGGTAATGCCGCCGATAGTCTCCTGCGAGAACGGCCAGCTGAACGACACGGCGCCCACCAGCTTGCCGTCGATGAACACCGGGCTGCCGCTCATGCCGGCGGCGACGCCGATCTTGTCCAGGCCCTTGCCCTCGAGGCGGGCGAGGATGTAGCTGACGTTGGGGCTGACGTTGCGCATCACCCAGATCACCTCGACCTCGAAGCGCTCGGGCTCGGTGCCGGCGAAGACCGACAGGCCATAGCCGCGCTGCCCCCGCTTCACCTGGTCGACGGAGAGGGTGGGCATCGAGGTGGGCATCACCACCTGGGAGGCGGGAGGCTCGACCTTGGACGGAGCCTTGGGGGGCTGGTCATTGGCGGCCGCAAGGAAAGGCAGGGCGGCGAGCAGGCCCAGAGCCGTGAGAGGGATCGACCGATACTTCATGACGTACGTCTCCCGTGGACCGACGTGGAACCGAGCAGCTCGCGCAGCCGCTCGACGGGGAAGCTCCCTGTCCGTAGAACCACCGGCCCGGTCTCCTCTATTGCCACCAAAGTCGAAGGTGGGCCGCCGGGCAGGATCCCGCCGTCCACCACCACCGCGTCCTCCCCGGCCAGCAGCGCCGCCGCCTCGGCGGGGTCCAGGATGGGCTCGCCGCCGCTCAAGTTGGCGCTCGTGGCGGTGAGGCCGTGCCCAAGGGCGGCCAGGAGCCGCCGCAACTCGGCATGTCCGGGAATCCGCACCGCCAACCCGGTCCCGCCCGCCGCGGCCGGCAGCGGCCACCGCAGGGGAAGCACGACGGAAAGCGGCCCCGGCCAGCAGGCGGAGAGGCGCTCCAGTATAGGGAGATCGGGGGGAATCCCCAAGCCGGTGAGCTGCCCCATCTCCGCCACCACGACAGGGAGGGGCTTGCCCACGTCCCGCGCCTTCACCTTATAGATGGTCTGGACCCCCGCGGCGGACGCGGGGTGGGCGGCGAGGCCGTAGCTCGATTCGGTGGGAATGGCCAGGACACCGCCCCGGGCGAGCAGGGCCGCGAGCGGCGCCACCGGCTCCTTCCAATGCCAGAGAGGGGCCGGGGTCATCGCGCCGCCCGCCGCCGGGCGCGCCCCTTTTCCCGCTCGCGAGCCGCGCCGGTGATCAGCTCCTGGGCGTGGGAGAGGGAGAGCTGGGTGACCTCCTGGCCGGCCAGCATGCGGGCGACCTCCTCCACCCGGGCCCCCTCCTCCAGCGTCTCGACCCGCACGCGGGTGCGCCCACCGTCCACGTGTTTGCTCACCCTGAAGTGGAGGTCGGCGTGCGAGGCGACCTGGGGCAGGTGGGTCACCGCCAGGATCTGGCCACCATGGGCCAAGCGCTGGAGCTTCTTGCCCAGGGCCGCCGCTTCGGCGCCGCCGATGCCGGTGTCCACCTCGTCGAAGACCAGCGTCGGCCGCGCCTCCTCGGTCTCGCCGTGCGCCGCGAGCTGGAGGGCGAGGTGGATGCGCGACAGCTCGCCGCCCGAGGCGATACGGGCGAGCGGCCGCGGCTCCTCGCCGGGATTGGGGGCGAACAGGAACACCACCTGGTCGACCCCCTCGCGGCCGAAGTCCACCGGCTCGTCGCCTCCGTCTCCCGAGAGGACGAGCGCGCTCCCCGCGCGCCTCCGGCGTTCGAGGGCGACGGCGAGGCGGGCGCGGGCGAGACCCAGGTCCTTGAGCTCCCCTTCGATACGCTCGACCAGCGCCTTGCCCCAAGCGGCGCGGGCCGCGGAGAGGGCCAGGGCGGCCTGCCTGTAGTCGGCCAGGGCCGCCGCCACGCGCCCGGTGAGCTCGTCCCGGTTCTCCGCGTCCCCTTCCAGCTCGGCGAGCTCGGCCTCCATCTCCTGGCGCCGGGCTAGCACCGCGGCGGTGTCCCCGCCGTGCTTCTTGCAGATCCGCTCGAGGACGGCGAGGCGGTCCTCCACCGCGTCGAGGCGGGCCGGGTCGGCTTCCAGGCCGTCGAGCCGGTGGGAGAGGGCGGCGGCGAGCTCGGCGAGCTGGATGCGCACCGACTCCAGCTCCGTCCCCCAGCCGGCGGCCTGCGGCTCCCACTCCTCGACGTCGGCCAGCAGGCTCTGGCTCTTGCCGATCCTCTCCAGGGCCGAGCCCTCCTCCTCGGAGAGGAGGGAGAAGCAAGTGCCCAGGGAGCGGGTGATCGCTTCGGCGTGGCGCAGCACCTCGCGCTCCGAGCGCAGCTCCACGTCTTCGCCGGCACGGATCTTGGCGGCGTCGATTTCGGCGGCGTGGAAGCGCAGCAGATCGATGCGCTCGCGCCGCACCCGGTCGTCGCCGGAGAGGCGCTCGAGCCGTTCGGCAAGCTGAATGTACTGGTCGAAAGCCGCGGCGACCCGGCCGAGGAGAGGCGCCGCCTCGAGACCGCCGCTGCGGTCAAGCATGGCACGCTGGAGGTCGGGCTCGATGAGCCCCAGCTCGTCGCGCTGGCCATGGATGCGCAGGAGGTAAGGGGCGAGATCCGCCAGCAACCGCAGTGTCGTCGGCTGGTCGTTGACGAAGACCCGGTTGCGGCCGCTCCTCGCGATCTCGCGGCGCACCAGGACCTCGCCGCCCATCTCCTCCCCCGCTTCGAGGCCCGCCTCTTCGAGGATCGTCCGCCAGGCCGAGCCGCCCGGCTCGAACACGCCGCTCACCGTCAGCGACTCGGCATCGCTGCGGATCATCTCGGCCGAGGCCCGGGCCCCGGCAAGGAGCGCCAGGGAGTCGACGACGATGGACTTGCCCGCCCCCGTCTC
>DASPJI010000071.1:0-12810 GCA_035628695.1 Thermoanaerobaculia bacterium
GACTGGAGTTCGAGGGGGTCAAGGACCTCGTCCGCATGTGGATGACGAGCAGCTCCGAGGACGACCTCGGCTTCATGGAGCGCATGGACGGCACCCAGCTCGTCTCCTCGGTCATCCAGGCCCTCCCCTTCTGCGCCGCGGAACGGCAGGCGCTGATGGAGGCCCCCAGCCTGGAGGACATCGAAGACCTACTCCTCACCCTCGTGGAAGGGGTGGGCGAGCGCTTCCGCCAGGACGACCCGCTCCCGGTCGCCCACTGACCGGCGGCGCCCGGGCTTCGCCCAGTCCGCCTCTGCTATCTTCGTCGCGCCATGCAGACGCCTTTTCCAGAAGCCTGGAGGGCCTTCACCCTGGCCGAGCGCGCCGCGGCGCTCCGCCGCCTTCCCCGTCCCCTGCCCCCTCTCGGCGAGAGGGAGCGGACGCTGGCGGAGAAGCGGCTCGCGCGCTGGCGCTCCCAGGCCCCGCTCGACCGCGATGATGTCTTCGCCAGCCGACTCGCCGCCGAGGGGCTGTCCGCGGAGGACTTCCTCTGGCTCCTGGGCACTCCGCCCGAGGCCCTCGCGTCCCATCTCCCTCCCGCTCCGTGGCTGGACAGGCTGTCTGAGGCCCTCGTTGGAGAGGACTGCGAGCCGCTGCCGTGGCCGGAGGAGGCGCTCCGCTCGCCTACGGCCGGGTTCCTCCAGGCCGCCGAGCCGTTCGTCCGCCGGGCGCGGGAGCACCTGCGGCGGGGGCTCGCGGAGCTGGCCCCCCTGCCCTTCGATCCGAATCAGACCGTGGACCGGCTGCTGCTGGCCGACCTCCCTTTCACCCTGCTGCCGATGCTCAGCCGTACCCTCGTGCTGGAGCTCCACATCGCCGGACTGGAGGAGCGGCTGGAGGGGGAGACGCCCGAGGAGCGCCTCGGCGCCTTCCTGCGTGAGCTGGAGACGCCGGAGGCACGGCTCGCGTTGTTCGGCGAGTACCCGGTCCTGGCACGGCTGCTGGTGGAAGCTCTGGACCGCTGGGCCGACGCGGGGCTCGAGCTGCTCCGCCGCATGGCCGCGGATTGGGACGCCATCCGCCGCGCCTTCTCGCCAGACCGCGACCCGGGCCTGCTGGAGCACCTGGACACCCGCGCCGGCGACCCCCACCGCGGCGGCCGGACGGTGGTCATCGCCCGCTTCACCTCGGGCCTGCGCATCGTCTACAAGCCCAAGCCCCTGAGCGTGGACCGCCACTTCCAGGAGCTCCTCGCCTGGCTCAATGCCAACGGCGTCAAGCCGCGGCTGCAGACGCTCGCCGTCCTCGACCGCGGCACCTACGGCTGGGTGGAGCACGCCGCAGCCCGCTCCATCGCCTCGCCCGAGGAGCTCCGCCGCTTCTACCGCCGGCAGGGCGGCTACCTGGCGCTGCTCTTCGCCCTGGAGGCCGTCGACTTCCACTATCAGAACCTGATCGCGGCGGGCGAGCACCCGATCCTCGTAGACCTCGAGTCGCTCTTCCATGCCCGCCTCGAGGGCCCCCAGGCAGGGGCCGGCGGCGCCGAGCACCAGGCGGCCCGCAGCCTCTCCTACTCGGTGCTCCGCACCGGCCTGCTCCCCCGGCGGCGCTGGTACGCGGCCGGCGACGCCGAGGATGCCGGGGCGGCGCTCGACGTCAGCGGCCTCTCGGCGCCCGACGAACCGCTGGCGCCGCGGCCCGTGCCGATCCCCGTCGCGGCCGGGGGCGACCTGCGCATCATCCGCAAGAAGCTGCCCCTGGACCGCGGCGGTCACCGTCCGGCGGGCGATGCCGGGGCTACCCTGCTGGCCCACGGCGACGAGCTGATGGCGGGCTTCCGTGCCACCTACCGCCTGGTCGCCCAACACCGCGGCGAGCTCACCGCGGCCGGCGGCCCCCTCCTCCCCTTCGCGGACGACGAGATCCGGATCATCCTCCGCCCGACCCGGGTCTACGACGCGCCGCTCGCCGAGAGCTTCCATCCCGAGCTGCTGCGCGACGCCCTGCTCCGCGACCGCCTGTTCGACCGGCTGTGGCTCGAGGCCGTGGAGGCCCCCCACCTCCAGCGCGTCGTGCCGGCGGAGATCCGCGCCCTGTGGCGGGGAGACATCCCGCTGTTCACCACCTGCCCCGCCTCGCGGGACGTCCGCGCCGGCGAAGGAGAGGTCCAGGAAGGGCTGCTCCAGGAGTCCGGCCTCGACCTGGTGCGCGCCCGTCTCGCGAGCCTCGGCGATAGCGACCTCGAGCACCAGCTCTACTTCGTCCGCGCGGCCCTGGCGAGCCTCGCGCCGGCGGCGAACACGGTGGAACGCGGCCAGCAGCGGCTCACCGGCAGCGACGGGATCCCCGGCCGGGACGAGCTGATCGATGCCGCCGCGGCGATCGGGCACCGGCTGGAGGCGCTGGCGATCCGCGGCGCCGCCGGAGAGACGGGTGACGGCGGCGCCACCTGGGTCGGGCTCCACGCCGCTCTGGACGGCACGCTGTTCCTCGATCCTCTCCCCGCGCCGCTGCATCACGGGCTCGGGGGCATTGCCGTCTTCCTCGCCCATCTCGGCGCCGCCACCGGCGAGCCGCGCTTCCAGCGCCTGGCGCGCGAGGCCTGGAGCACCGCCGAGGAGCAGATCCGGCAGGACCGCGCCGGCCTCCGTTCGATCGGCGGCTTCCTGGGCTGGGGCTCGCTGATCGTCACCCTGCTCCACCTGGGCGCCCTCTGGGGCGAGGAGGAGCGCCTGGCCGAGGTCGAGGGCATGGTGGGCGAGATCGCGGAACGCCTTGACGAGGACCAGGACCTCGACGTCCTCGGCGGCACGGCGGGGGCATTGATAGGGCTGCTGCGGCTGCCGTCCGACGGCCGGGCGCGGGAGCTGGCGGTCCGTTGCGGCGACCGCCTGCTCGGCCTCGCCCGGCCGATGAGCGGTCAGGGGCTGCGCGGCCTCGGCTGGTGGGGCCGCGGCTCCGAAGCGCTCCCCCTCACCGGCTTCTCGCATGGCGCCGCCGGGATCGGCTGGGCGCTCCTGGAGCTCGCCACGGTGCTCGGGGAGGTGGAGGGCGAGCGGTTCCGCGCCGCCGCCCTGGGTGCCTTCGAGTACGAGCGCTCCACCTTCCAGCCGCGCCTCGACAACTGGCCCGACCTCCGCTATTACGACCTCGAAGGCCGGCCGGTGGAAGGCAAGGAGCTGCCCGAGTTCTTCCCCGCTTGGTGCCACGGCGCCGCCGGCATCGCGCTCGCCCGCGCGGCGGCCCTGCGCCACCTCGACCTGCCAGAGCTGCGGAACGACCTCCAGACCGCCGTTCGCCTGGTGCTGGCGCGGGGTTTTGGTTACAACCAGAGTCTCTGCCATGGCGACCTCGGCAATCTGGACGTGCTGCTCGTGGCGAGCCGCCTGCCCGGTGTTTCCGGCGGTGGCGACCTGGGTCGGCAGGCGGGTCGCATCGCTGGCTCGATCCTCGCCGGCGCGCGCGAGCACGGCTGGCGCTGCGGCATCTCCTACGGCGCCGAAACGCCGGGCCTGATGGCGGGCCTCGCGGGCATCGGCTACGGCCTGCTCCGCCTCGCCGAACCGGATTCCATCCCCTCCCTCCTCCTGCTCGAGACCCCGGCTACGGCGGAGGCGTTGCACGCACCATAAAACGATGAGCGGGCAACCCGGCGAGCGGGTGCGTCCGTCAACGGCAACACCGACCCAGGGGGGTGGGACATGAAGAAGAGAGACATTATTCGCGCCTGGAGAGACGAAGAGTTCCGGCTGAGCCTCAGCGAGGAGCAGCGTGCCCAGTTGCCGGCCAACCCGGCAGGCAACGTCGAGCTGGCGGACGAGGATCTGCGCTCCGCCAGCGGCGGCTGGCCCAGCCTTCGCCCCGTCCTTTGCCCCAGCCTCGCGACCTGCGGGTAAAGACGCAGGCTCGATCCGACGTGTTGCGCGCACCATGAACTACGAGCGGGCCGTCCGGCGTGCGGGCGCGTCCGTTCACCGCACTTTGACAAGGGAGGTGGGATATGAAAAAGAGAGACATCATCCGCGCCTGGAGAGACGAAGAGTTCCGGCTGAGCCTGAGCGAGGAGCAGCGCGCCCAGTTGCCGGTCAACCCGGCGGGTAGCGTCGAGCTGGCGGACGAGGACCTGCTCTCGGTCAGCGGCGGCTGGTCGAGCTGCCGCCGCCCCTGCTTCTGCCCCAGCGAGACCACCTGCTACTAGAGCCGGCCTCCGCGGAGGGGGGAGCGCTCCCCCCTCCGACCTCCACCCGTCAAATCCGCACCAACGTCTCGAACTCGTCAGGATGGCTGGCGCGCACCCGCGCCTCGTCCTGGTCGATCCTCCCCATATGGACCAGGTCGGCGAGCGACTGCTCCATGGAGATCATCCCCAGGCGCTTGCCCAGCGTGATCTCGTTGTAGAGCTTCTGCAGGTTGTCGCTGCGGATGTGGTGGCGCACCGCGTAGGTGGCGAGCATCAGCTCCACGGCGGGGACGCGGCCGACGCCGTCGCAGCGCGGCACGAGCTGCTGGACGACGATGGCGTGCAGCGACAGGGCGAGCTGATGCCGGATCTGCCCCTGCTGGGCCGGGGGGAAGACGTCGACGATCCGGTGCACCGCCTGGGCGGCGTCGTTGGTGTGCAGGGTGGAGAGCACCAGGTGGCCGGTTTCGGCCGCGGTGAGCGCGGTCGCGACCGTCTCCAGGTCGCGCATCTCCCCCACCAGGATCACGTCCGGGTCCTGGCGCAGGGAGGCCCGCAGCGCTTCGGGGAAGGAGCGCGCGTCCCGGCCGATCTCCACGTGCTCGACCACGGCCTTGGCGGAGCGGTGCTCGTACTCCACCGGGTCCTCGATGGTGATGATGTGGCAGGAGCGGGTGCGGTTGAGCTCCGCCACCAGCGCCGCCAGGGTCGACGACTTGCCCGAGCCCGTGGGGCCGCAGACCAGGACCAGGCCGCGGTTGGGGCGGACCAGCTCGGCGAAGCTCGCGGGCAGGTTGAGCCCCGCGAGGCTCGGGATGTCCGTCGGCAGTGCGCGCATCGCCGCGGCGAGCTGCCCCCCCTGGCGATGGAGGTTGACGCGGAAGCGCCACGAGGAGGACGGCGAGGCGCCGCCGGAGCGCGGCCCCTCGTCGGTGCGCACCTCGCGGCCGGGCGCCAGGCGGAGCGAGAGGTCGGCGGACCCGCGCTCCTCCATGTCCCGGCGGGCGCGGGCGCCCAGGTGCGGCTGGAGCATGGAGGAGATCTCGTCGCCCTCCAGGACGTCCGAGTCCGCGCGGAGGAGGCGCCCGTCGATCCGGAAGATGGGGGGCAGCCCGGCCACCAGCAGCAGGTCGCTCGCCCGCTGGCGGACCATCTCGGCGAGAAGCCGGTCCAGGGGCTCCCCTTCCATGACCTGGGCCTGGGCGGGGATGTCGAGCAGGCGCTCCGACGCTTTCGGGAGGACGCCTTCCAGCGTCGGCGGGACGCCGTCCAGCACCGCCTCCTCGGGCAGCGCCTCGCTACTGTTCAGCTCGCGGACCAGACGGTCGAGCTCGGGGTCACGGATGGGGTCGTTCGGGTCGGTCATCGTCTTCATCGGCCTCTCCTAAGCATACGGATCAGAGGCCCTCCGCGTTGAGAAGGTATACGATCTCAGGTCGCCGGCGCCCTCCGCGAGGGTCCGGCCAACCAGAGAGGGGAGACCTATGCCGATCGAGGTCGGAGACAAGATACCGAACGTGAAGCTGCAGACGATGACGTCCAACGGGCCCCGGGCGATCTCGATGGACGAGATCTGTCGCGGCCAGAAGGTGGTGCTGTTCGCCGTTCCCGGCGCCTTCACCTCCACCTGCTCCAACGACCATCTGCCCGGCTATGTGAAGTGGGTGGACGACATCAAGGCCAAGGGGGTGGACGTGGTCGCCTGCGTGGCGGTCAACGACGTCTTCGTGATGAACGCCTGGGCGAACGCCCGGGGCGTCGACGACAAGATCCTCATGCTCTCCGACGGCAACGGCGACTTCGCCAAGGCCATGGGCCGCGAGCTCGACTCCCGCGCCTTCGGCATGGGGGTCCGCTCCCAGCGCTACGCCGCCGTCATCGACGACGGCGTGGTCAAGGCGCTGCACCAGGACGCTCCGGGCGAGGTGAAGGTGAGCGGCGCCGAGGCGATCCTCGCCGAGCTGTAAGCCGAGCTGCCGAGCTGTAAGCCGAGCTGTAAAGCCGAGCTGTGAAAAGAGACGGGCGCCCGGCTACACTCAGTCGACTGTTCGATCGCGAGGAGGTTGACCTTGATCCCTGACCGTCGCCGGGCGCTCGCCGTCCTGAACGTATTCATCGCCCTTGCCCTGGCCTCCCCCAGGGAGGCCGCGGCTACCTGGTCCATCGTCGCCGTCGATCCCGAGACGCGCCAGGTCGGCAGCGCCGGCGCGTCGTGCACCCCGTTCGTGGCGGGGATCGTCGCGGTGGCTCCCGGCAAGGGGGTCATCGTGGCCCAGGCCATGTCGAACGCCGAGGCCCGGCTTCACGGCGTGGGCATGCTGGCGAAGGGGGCGAGCCCCGCCCAGGTGATCGCCGCCGTGGCGAACAAGGAGTTCGACTCCGACTGGCAGGAACAGCAGTACGGCGTCGCGGCGCTCGGCTTCGAGGACGCCTCCGCCGCCTTCACCGGCGCCGGCACCTACGACGTGAAGGGTGACCTCCAGGGCTACGGCGTCTCCGTCCAGGGCAACATCCTGACCAACAAGGAAGTGATCGAGCGCGCGCTGGCCGCCTTCCTGGCGCCGCCGGCCAAGCCGGCCACCTCCCGGTCGCTGGCGGAGCGGTTGCTGTCGGCCCTCGAAGCGGGCGCGGAGGCCGGGGGCGACAAGCGCTGCGGCAAGCAGACCGCCATGTCGTCCTACGTCGTGGTGGCGAAGCCGGACGACGACCCCGTGCACCCCTCGACGCTCGTCATCGTCCGGGAGGACGAGGGAGGAGCCAACCCGGTGCGCGTGCTGAGGGAGCGGTACGAGCGCGCGAGGCAGAAGCGGCAAGGGCACTGAGCAGTTCCCCCACTCGGCCGTTGCGTGGTGGACGCCGATGATGCACCTTCACCTCCGGGTCGACGAGAACGCATTCCTGACGGCGGCGCGCCGGATCGCGGAGGAGCAGAGCGTCTTCACCTGGCCGCGAACCACCCCTGGCGCCACGCCTTCGGTTCGCGTCGTCGAATTCACGGCCGGCGACGCGACTCTCGGGCTCACGGCCGAGGAGGTGGCGGGAATCGTGGAGCAACTCGTGGCCGGATGATCGGCGAGAGGAGGGAGAAGCTCCCGCTCCGAGCTTCTCCCCAGGATCATCAAGCGAGAATGCAGTTTCCGCAGCACTGTCCTTTGGGGGCTCGACAGATGCTGCCATCCGGGCAGGTAGTGCCGACGAGGCACATACCCAGACTGGAACAATCGATGCATGCGCCGCTGTCAGCGGGCATTCCCAGGAAGATGGCGCAGAGTACGACGGCAAGGGCGAACAGTCTCTTCATGGCTTCCTCCTTTCAGGGCCACTCCATGCGGCCCTACAAGTGAAGGTGCAAAATATCGAAAGATCCGTGCCGCTAACGTTAGATCGTCTTCCCCAAGCTTGACTCGCCTCAGATAACGCTATCTCGTCTCAGCCAAGCTTAGCCTGGCCCAGACACGCTTGAGTTGAGCCCGCCAAGCGTATCTGGATCTGGATAGCCTCATCTCGCCTCCATCAAGCCTCTCTCGTCCTGGATAAGCTCAGGGAGTCCCGCAGAGCGCTATCTCGCCCCGGATAAGCTTGGCGGGAACCAGCTAAGCTCAACTCGGCCCAGATAACGCCATCTCATCCCGGATAAGCTTAGCGGGCTCCAGATAAGCTTATGTCGAGCCGACCTGAGCTCAGTTGAGCCGGCTCAGCTTATCTCGGGCGCCAGCGATAGAGCTCGAGCCGATAGCCCTCCGGATAGCGGCCAGGCGGCGAGACGAGGCGTACCCGGGTCTCGCCACCGGTCAGAGCGAACCTCCGTGTCATCAGACGGACCTTGCGTGCCCGCGAACCCGCCTCGAAGGTACGGACGAGCTCCCCTCCCGGATCGAGGCGGAGGCCTTCGAGCCGCTGGGCTTCCCGGGGCGCCCAGAGCACGGCCGACAGGACGTCTCCGGGGGCGATGCCCGGCGGCAGGACGGAGGTCTGCCTGCGCCTGACCTGGGGGGGCCGTCCGAGCGGCAGCTCGAAACGCCCGTCCTGGCGCCACGGATGAAGAAGAAGGACCAGCGTCTCGCCGCGGCTGTGGAAAGGCCGGCTCGAAACGCGCACGACCTGGTCCGGGGGGAGGCGCTCGAGGCGCCGGCGATAGAAGTCGGCGTCCGGGCCGTGGAGCCGGCTGTCGGGGAAGACCTCCGCGTCGGCCCGTTCGAGGAAGGCCGGGCCGAGCTCGCCGAGCCGGCCGGCCGCCGTGATCAACGCCCGGTTCTTGCCGCCGAGACGGAGGATGTTCGTCCCCTTCTCGTAGACCACGTGACGCAGCCCGATCGGCGCGAGGCGCGCGGTGAGGACGTGGCGCGCCTCGGCCCAGGTGTTCGGGATCACCCATTTATAGACCACCGCGGCCTGGTCCGCGAGGAGGACCAGGCCGGCGGCCACCACGGCCGTGGCGGCGGCGGGCCGCCGGGACAGCGCGGGTACTCGGTGGACGAGTGCCCTCCAGGCCTCAACCATGGCCCAGGCGGCGATGAGCGAGGTGAACGGCGCCACCGGCAGGTAGTTCTGGCTGCGGAAGAGGGTCATCCCCGCCGTGTGGAGGGCCGAGTAGCCGAGGAAGAGCGAGAGCACGAGGAGCCAACCGACCCGTCGCTCGCCGCCGTCTCCCGGCACGGGCCGCCGGTAGCGCCAGAGGAGGCCGACCGTCCCGGCGAGCACGAAGAGGGCCGTCAGCCAGCCATGGTGAACGATCAGGAATTCGATCTGCCGGATGAAAACCACCCAATGACCGCTCGGCTCATTCTCGACGCGGGCCGCGTAGCTGCTCGCCTGCAGCGGGATGTAATGTAAGACCACGCCCAGAAAGGGATTCAAGACGACGAAGGTGGCGATCGAGATGAGTCCGGCGGCCACCAGCCAGCCGAGCTGGCACCGGTCGCGCCGCGGCCCCAGGCCGTTGCAGAGCGCCGCCGCGGTGATCGGCAGGCAGGAAGCGATGCCGGTGTACTTGGCCGAGACCGCGAGCCCGATGCCTGCCCCTACCCGCGCGTAGCGGCCGAGCGCCGGACGGAAGGCCGCGGCGAGCGTCCAGTAGAACGTGACCGTCGTGAGGAAGAGCACGAGGATGTCCGGCTTGAACTGGGTCGAGGAGAGGACGTGGCGGTGGAGGGCGGCGAGCACGGCCGCGGCCAGCAGCCCTGCCGCGGGCGAATGGATCCGCCGGCCGATGAGGAAGACCATCCACAGCGCGAGGACGCCGAAGAGGACGTTGCACAGCCGGCAGAGGAGATAGGCCGTAGGTGAGTAGCCGTCCACGGCCTTCTCCGAGAAGATCGACAGGGCCTCGATACCGGTCAGCTCGTGGAGCCCCCAACTCGCGGCGAGCACCGCCGACTGTGGCAGGTAAGAGAGGCTCGGATAGAAAGCGTGGCGCGGCCGGATCTCCCCCTGCAAGAGCCCGGTGACATTTCGGAAGGCGAAGCGCTCGTCGCCGTAGTGTCCGGTGTGGAGGCCCTGGCAGGCCAGCCAGAGGCGGAGGAGAAAGCTCAACAGAAGGAGGACGGCGAGCAGCCAGGAGAAGAGGGGGCCCGTGCGGGCGCTCTGGCTCTGGTGGTCGGGATGGAGCGTTTCCATCAATCCACGGGGGGTCCGGTTGTCGTGCCGGGACTGGCCGCCCTGTTGCAAGTCGCAGTTGATGATAGCATGCGGCAGAAAGCAAGTCCTCTCAGGATGGAAGGCGTGGTTTGCAGAGTGAAACGCGACAGCCCTCTCCTCCGTATACCTCTATAGAGAGCTCCCATCCCGAGCCGTAGGGGAAAGGACGGGCCACTCCATGAGGAGCTGACCCATGCTGCGGCTGACGCGCGTCATCGCCTTCGCCCTTCTCTCGACCCAGGTCTACTCCTATGACGCGCTGAACCGGCTGGCCTCGGTGAGCCAACCGTGGACCGGAGCCGGGAGCACCGAAGCCGTGACCACCTACGGCTATGACCTCCAGGCCCATCTCACCTCGGTGACGGATGCCGAAGGCAATATCACTACGTACACCTACAGCGACCGTGACCTGCTGACCCAGCAGACCTCGCCCGTCTCCGGCGTGACTACTCATCAGTACGATGATCACGGCGAGCTGATCGCGGAGACGGACGCGCGGGGTATCACCGTCGAACGAGAGGTCGACATCCTGGGCCGAGTGGTCCTGGTGGACTACCCCGACGAGGCGCTGGACACGACCTATTCCTATGACGACCCCGCAGTCCCCTTCTCCAAGGCCGACTGACGGCGATCACGCGCACGGGCTCGACCGGGGAACGCCCTTCTTCAAATGCGTCACCCGTTGCCTGGAATCTTTCGGGTGCGGAAATTATTGAAGTGAACTATGAACCACAAGACGGCCGAACACATCATCTCTGTATCGATGAGCTGCATCAACCGGCTCGATAGGTCGGTCGAGGACGCCATCGACGCCGCGCCGGAGGAGCACGCCTCTTCGTATCGGAGCTTGGCAGGGGAGGTGATGGGATACCTCTTCACCGAGGTGCTAATGCCCATCTATGCGGCTCACCCCGATCTCGAGCCGGAGGAACTGAGGGAGGCGAGAGTGAGCTCACAGCCTACATCCATGCCGCCCGAGATCGCCGCAAAGCTGATGAATGTTTGTACCTCTGTGAGCCAGTCGCTGAGAGACCTGTGCGAAGAAGTGGCTTTGTCGCCTCGGGAGACCGACTTTGAACTCGAATCAGCCCTACAAGAGCCCCTTAAGGCACTTCGGCACACTCAAGAGTTCTTGCGTCGGGCGTGCCCAGATCTCGAGCCAGGATGAGGTGTCCCTGTCATTGAGGTGTCAAGCCGTCGAACCTCAGACGGACGCGCCGTCGCCCCCCTCCCCCCGCGCCGGCGCCACTTGGAGGTTCTTGAAGCGCTCCAGCACCACCTTTCCCGCCGGCAGCCCGCGCGGTTTGCGGACGTCGGCGCAGGTGCAGACGTGCACGGCGACCCGGCCGCCGTTCCTTGCTTTGGAGTAGCCGGCGGCGAGGGAGGCGGCGAAGCGCTCGGTCTCCTTTGGCAGGCGCTCGAGCCCTTCGGGGTTGCGGACTACAACGTGAGAGCCGGAGTCCCCGGCGATGTGCATCCAGAAATCCCGCGGCGCTCCCAGCTTGAAGGTCAGGACGTCGTTGTCCTCGGCGGTACGGCCGACGAGGACCGTCATGCCGTCCGGCGAGACGAAGCGGCGCGCCACGGAGCGCCCCTGCCAGAGGCCGTTCTCGGGGTCCGGAGGGGGCGGCGGGCCCTTCCTCGCCATCAACGGTCCTCCCGCGAGGTGCGCTCGAGGAACGCCAGCCAGCCGATGAGGGCGGCACGCAGATCGTCCAGGGAGACCCGGCAAGGCGGCGCTTCCCCGTCCTCCTCGTACTCGGCCTCGATGGTGGCGCCCGCGGAATCCAGGATCAGCGTGTGGGCGTTGCCCGTCTCCTGCCAAGACGGCTCCTTCCCAGCCTCTACCCTTTCAATGGCGCCGAGGATGTCCCGGGCGTAGTCCTCGCTCCCCTGGATATCGCTCTCCAGGAAGCGCGCCAGCAGCTCTTGGGGCTCCGGGCTGTTCGCGCGGGGGTCGCCGGCCTCGTCCCGATAGAAGTGCATGACCTGCATGGTGGTCTCCCTCCCTATCTATAGATCGGATACGCGGTGTTGATGTCACCGCGCAGGAGATAGCCTTCGATGGTGAAGCCGCGCCCGGATGGGCCGCGGAACCTCTCGGCCTTCCCGGTCGTGCGCTGGCGATAGGCGTTCAGGATGGCGCGGACCACCTCCTCCCGGCTCAAGGAGTCGGGGAACATGGTGGACCGCTTCCCGAGCCAGCGGCCGCTCTCTGGGTCACGGATCTCGACCCGCGCCTCGTAGACCCCCTGCCGGTTGGGTCGCGAGACGACCTGAGACACCCGGGCGCCGCGCGGGTCGCGACCGCCGGGCCGGGAGTGGAAGCCCACCGGCCTCCCCTTCCGGTTGATCTCCCCCTCGAACACGTGGGCCGCGTTGATCCGGGGCTTCGTCGCGGTCCAGCGCGCGGCGGCCTGCAGGGCGCCGAGCCCCACCAGGGCCGCGAGCACCGCGCAGACGAGGATCACCAAGGCAGAGGATCTCTGCGGTCGTCTCATCGAGATCTCCCGGGCGCGAGCCCGCTTATTCTCCGGTCGTCCCCGGACCTCCCGGGGCACCCGGTCCCCCAGGCCCTCCCGGGCCGCTGAGCTGGGCGCCAGGGGCACCAGGAGCTCCCGGGCCACCGGGACCGATCAGCGGCGTCCAGGGTGAGCCCGGTCCGGGGATCACCACCCGCGGGCCCGGGCCATGGCCTCCGTCATGCCCTCCCGGGCCATGGACATGGAGGTGGATGTGGACGTCCTGCTGCGCGGCGGCCGGCGGCGGCGCGAGCTGGGAGACGAACCAGCGGAGGTCCACCTCCGAGAGGTCGCCCGCCTCCCCCATCTGCTCGACCTTCACGAGCTGGCCCTTGGCGTCCGTGGTCAACAAGTATCTCGTAGCTCTCGTCATGACCAAAACCTCCTGTCGCGGTCTAATGCCTCTGGAGGCCGCCGGCCCGGAGGTCCGGCGGCAGCAAGGCCAGGGTGACGATCTTCTCTCCACTCGTGAGGACGGCGTCGAGCGCCTCG
>DASPJI010000072.1:0-5464 GCA_035628695.1 Thermoanaerobaculia bacterium
GGCTCCCCTGAACGGGAGGCGCCAGGGCGGCGCCTCCCGTCCCTCACCTCTCCCCCTCCATCTCCACCAGCGCCGCCCGGATATCTTCCAGGGCCGCCTCGACGCGGTCCCGGTGCGTCCGGAACGAAACCACGCAGATCCGCAGTGCGAAGAGGCCGCCCAGCATCGTCGGAGTGAGCATCACCCGGCGCCGGGCGTTGATCCGGTCGAGGAACCGGCGGTTGAGCCGATTGAGGTCATCGAGCCGCCCGGCCTCGATCCCGCCCGGGTTCCAGCGGAACGCCACCACCGTGACCTGCGGCTCGGCCAGGATCTCGATGCCCGGGAGGGCCCGCAGCTCCTCCGCCGCCCAGCGGGCGAGCTCCATCTTCTCCTCCAGGGCCTCGGCGAACGGGCCGATCCCCAGGAGCTTGAGCGGCAGCCAGACCCGCAGCCCGCGGTAGGGCTTGGACAGCTCCGGCGAGATCTCGTTGAAGTCGACCAGGTCCGAGTCCTCCTGCATCGGCGGCAGGTACTCGGCCGGGACGCTGTGGGCGCGCCGCAGCGCCTCGCCGTCCCGCACCAGCAGGGCCCCCGTGCCGTAGGGGAGGAAGAGCCCCTTGTGCGGGTCGAGCACCACCGAGTCGGAGCGCTCGATCCCCCGCATCAATCGGCGCCCCTCCTCCGTCAGCAGGAAGAAGCCGCCATAGGCCGCGTCCACGTGCAGCCAGAGGCCCTGCCGGAGGGCGACGGCGGCGAGCTCGTCCAGCGGGTCGACCGCGCCGGTGTTGGTGGTGCCGGCGTTGCCGACCACCAGGAAGGGGAGGAATCCCTGGCGCCGGTCCTCCTCGATCCGCTGCTCCAGGGCGTCCAGGCGGATCCGGAACGCCTCGTCCGACGGGATCTCGCGGACGTTCCGCGGCGGGAAACCCGCCAGGAGCGCGCTCTTCTCCACCGCGTGGTGGGTCTGGTCCGAGACGTAGAGGGTCCCGTTCAGAAAATTCTCGGGCAGCCGCTCGCGCCGCGCGGTCACCAGCGCGGTCAGGGTGGCGAGCGACCCGCCGCTGGTCAGGATCCCGCGGGACTCGCGCGGATAGCCGAAGATCTCGGCGAACCAGGCGACGACATTGGCCTCGAGCTGGGAGAGGGCGGGCGCCGCGGCGAACACGCCGGTGTAGCGGTTGACCGCGTCGGCGATGAGGTCGGCCACGGCCGTGTGGAAGAGCCCGCCACCCGGGATGTAGGCGAGGTACCCGGGGCTGGCGGCGTTGAACGACTTGGGGATGGCGCGCTCGAACAGCAGGTCGAGGAGCTCGGGGAACGGCCTCCCCTCGAGGGGGAGGGGCTCGGCTAGGGACCGCGCGAGGTCCACCGCCCCCTCGACGTCCGCCGCGGGCTGCTCCGGCAGCGATAGAATGTGCGGGACGATCCGGTCCATCGCCTCCTGGACGAGGCGCCGCATCTCCTCGGCCCCCGGCTCCAGGGGATATCGTTCCAGTGGACCGCTCGTTTCTACGGTTCGGGTCTTCAAGCTCGTCTCCCTTCGGGGGGAGAGGGTATCCGAAAGGGTGGAGCAGCCGTAACGTCGCCCCGAGTTCCAGCGCCTCTTGCTGAGAAGCTCCAGACCCGGGGCTTCGCATCTCATCGATCGGAGGCCCGTATGAGTGAAAGGCTTTTCGAGGGCGATGTCCTCTTTCTGCAACGGCTGTTGAAATCGGCAGGTTTTTACAAGAGCACTCTGGATGGCGATTGGGGGCCCAAGACGGACGCGGCGGTGGAGGCGTTCGACGCGCGCTTCCGTGAGATCCGCGATAATATAGGTGAGTTCGACTCGCGCAGCGAGGGCAACCTCCACGGCCTCCACCCCAAGGCCCAGGAGGCGGCCCGGAAGTTCCTGCGCCAGGTCCAGGACGCCGGCATGACCGTCCGCATCCTCTCCGGCACCCGCACCTATGCCGAGCAGAACTCCCTCTTCCGCATCGGCCGCTTCGGCGACTCGCGGGCCAAGGTGACCAACGCGCGCGGCGGCCAGAGCAACCACAACTTCGGCATCGCCTGGGACATCGGCGTCTTCATCGGCGGCAAATACATGACCACCTCTGAGCCCTACCGCGACGCCGCCGAAGCCGGCCTGTTCGACGGCCTCGAATGGGGGGGAAACTGGATCAGCTTCAAGGACCTCCCCCACTACCAGCTCCCCACCGGCCTTTCCATCAGCCAGTTGCGGGGGAAGTTCGAGAACGGGGAGCCCTATGCCTGAGGGTTTGAAAGAGACCGCTCTCCGGCTGCTGCTGGCCGCCGTCCTGGCCGTGACGGCTGCCTGCTCCGACCGGGAGAGCGGCTCCACCGCGGCCCGGCCCGAGCCTCCAGCGGCGGGGCGCCCCAGCGTGCCGGGCGACGCGCCCAGCATCGAGCCGAACCTCGAGGCGATCACCAAGGCCGCCGACGTGCGCTGTGCCGAGGTGCGCGGCCGGCTCGACTCCTATCGCAAGGTGGAGCGCGACCTGACCGGGCTCTCCGGCCTCTCCGCCGAGGGGGGCGAGCTCACCGCCTGGCTGGCCGGCGACCGTCCGGAGCTCATCGCGGCCAAGGCCTATGGCGAGACCGGAAGGGCCGAGTACCAGCTCTGCTACGGTGAGGACGGCGATCTGCTGGTGTTCCGGAGCGAGGAGAGCCGCTACGACCAACCCATGGGCCAGGTGGTGGAGACGCGGGTGGAGCGCTTCTTCTTCCACGACGGCAAGCTGACCCGCTGGACCGTGGGGGAGCAGCCGCCGGTGGCCCAGACCCTCACCGCCGCGGCGGGAGCGAGGGCGAGCGATCTCCTGGAGCTGTCCCGGATCTTCGTCGAGGCCGCCCGCTCCCCCGGCGCGCCGCCCTCCTGATCCCTGCCCCTGTTCGCCGGTCCTTCCCTGGCAGCCCGCATCCATGGGAGGATGACGGTCCCATGGGAGGGAGGGTCCGTTGAAAGGGAGAGTCGTCGCGTTTCTGTCCGCCGTCCTGCTGTCCACGTCCTCCGCCGTCGCCCAGCCACCTTCGGACAGGCCCCAGTTCGCGCTGGGCATCGCGGCCATCAGCTCCCCCGAACCGTACGAAGGCGCCGACGCCGATATCCTCGTGGTGCCGGCGGTCTCATTCAGCTACAAGCGTTTCTATTTCCGTGGCATCGTCGCGGGTTACCGGCTGTGGGAGTCGGGAGAGCTCAGCGCCGACCTCATCGCCCGCGCCCGCGCCCGCTTCGGCGGCTATGATGAGGACGACAGCCCCGCTCTCGAAGGCATGGAGAGCCGCCGCAAGAGCGCCGACGGGGGCATCGAGCTGCAGTGGGAGCGGGAGCGCCTCCTCGGCGTTCGCCTGACTCCGACCACCGATCTCCTCGACCGCAGCGGCGGCCAGCAGGTGACGCTGGACGTCTACTCCCCCTGGCGCTTCGGCCCGGTCCGCGTCGAGCCCGGCGTCGGCGTCGAGTGGCAGAGCGAGGACCTGGTGAATTATTACTACGGCGTCCGCCCGGAGGAGGCACGGCCCGGCCGTCCGGCGTTCGAGCCGGGCTCGGCGGTCAACCTCACCGCCGGGGTCTTCGTCTTCACCCCGGTCAGCAGGCGCCTGCTCCTCCAGACCTTTCTCCGCTACGAGCGGCTCGACTCGGACATCGAGGAGAGCCCCATCGTCGACGAGGGAGGCGCGTTGACCGCTTTCGCCGCCCTGAGCTACGCGTTCTGAGGAACCGATGCGACGCCCCGGCGCCCTTCCCTACCTGGTGCTCGCGGCGGGCGTCCTCATTACCTCGACGGCGTCGATCCTGATCCGCTTCGCCCAGGCGGAGGGGGTACCCTCGCTGTCCATCGCCGCCGGGCGCCTGGCCATCGCGGCCCTCCTCCTCACCCCCGTTGCCTGGAGCCGGGCCGGGGCAGACCTGCGGCGCGTCAGCCGGAGCGATCTGCTGCTGGCCGCCGGCTCCGGCGTCTTCCTGGCCATCCACTTCGCCACCTGGATCAGCTCGCTGGCCTACACATCGGTGGCGAGCAGCGTCGCCCTGGTCTCGACCAATCCACTCTGGGCCGGCCTCGCCTCCCTGGTGATCCTCCGCGAGCGCCTGCGCGGCGGCACACTGGCCGGCATCCTCCTCACCCTGGGGGGGACGGCGCTGATCCTCGTCTCCGACAGCGGCGCCGAGGCCGCGGCGCGCCACCCCGCGCCGCTCCTGGGCAACCTCCTCGCCCTGATCGGGGCGCTCGCGGTGACCGGCTACTTCCTGATCGGCCGCGCGCTGCGGCAGCGCCTCTCCCTGCTCGCCTACATCTGGCTGGTCTATGGCACGGCGGCGCTGACGCTGGTAATGACTGCCGCGGCGACCGGCCGGCCGCTCCTCGGCTTCTCGCCTCTCGCCTGGCTCTGCATCGTGGGGCTGGCGCTGGGGCCTCAGCTCCTCGGCCATTCCTCCTTCAATTGGGCCCTGCGCTTCCTCTCGGCGACCTTCGTCGCCGTGGCGACCCTCGGCGAACCGGTGGGCTCGGCCCTTCTGGCCCTCGCCTTCTTCGGCGAGAGCTTCGCCCCGCTCCAGCTCGCCGGCTTCGTGCTCCTCCTTGCCGGGATCTACGCGGCGGCGCGGAGCGAGCAGCCGGACGCGGGATCTCCTGAAGAAGCGCGGCCCGCCGGCGGATGACCGGCGGGCCGCCTCGCTTCAGCTCAGTGCACCACGCCCGTATCCCACACGATCCGGCCGTCCACCATGGTGAGCTCGCTACGGGTGGCGGGGAGCGCGCCGGGGTTGGCGAAGATGTCCAGGGACAGCACCGCGAGGTCCGCGAGCTGGCCGGGGACGAGCTTCCCCTTTTTGTCCTCCTCGTGCTCGGCGTAGGCCGAGCCCGCCGTGTAGACGATCAGCGCCTGCTCCAGCGTCAGCGCCTCCGACGGGCGGTCCAGATGCAACGTCGCCAGCAGGAGGTCGAGGAAGGGGCTGATCGAGCCGCCGATCCCGTCGGTGCCGAAGGCGAGCGGCACCCCGGTCTCGACCAGCGACCGTAGCGGCTGCGCGTGCGCCGTCACCGCCGGCGAATAGCGCTGGAAGATGTCGGGCAGCACCAGATGGGTGGGGTTCTGCACCACCACCACGCCGAGGTCCTTCACCCGCTGGACGTCCGCCGGAGCCATCAGATCGCCGTGCTCGATGCGGGTGCGGCGGTGCCGCCAGTGCGCGGCCGGCGCCAGCTCCTCCATCTCGTCGAGCAACGTATCGATGGCCGCGTCCCCCACCAGATGGAACAGGAGCTGGCCCTTCTTGGGCGATGCGAACAGGCCGCGCTCCACCAGGCTGGTGAACACGTCGCCGGAGAAGTTGAAGCGCCCGCGGGTTTCCGGACGGTCCTGATAGGGCTCCGACATGAAGGCGAGCCGCTCGATGGGCGTACCGTCGCCGATCCACTTGATACCCGATGGGTTCACCAGCGGCGCCGGCGCGGGTCCCTGGTAGCAGGGCTCGTCG
>DASPJI010000073.1:0-3397 GCA_035628695.1 Thermoanaerobaculia bacterium
AGGCGCCCCTGGGCCACCCGCGCCTCGATCCAGCTCCGCACCGTGAGGCGCGTCCGCGACACGGCCGCCGCGGTGGCCGAGGTGGTCTCGAAGCGGAGGGGGAGGCGCGCCCTCTCGGGCAGTGTCCGGCGGCCGGCGAGCTGGATGTCGACGAGGGTGCCGGGACGGGCGACGAAGGACCAGGCGCCGTCCGGGCCGCGCCGCGCCAGGCCGGCGCCGCCGAGCCCGACCTCTTCGATCGGCTCGATCGGCTCGGGTGTCCCGGTCATCCCGGCGGCCGCGATCCGCCCCCGCACCACGGCGGCCGCGGGGCTCCGCAGGCGCAGCCGCCAGACCGGCCGCGTCGCCGTCTCGTCGCGCGTCAGGGGGACCACCGACTCGAGCCGCACCTCGTGGCGGCCCTTGCCGCGCACGTGCAGGGACCAGCTCTCGCCGGTGGCGGCCACCCGCCCCTCGAGCCCGCCCAGGTCGGCGGCGATGAACGAGCCCGCCTCGCCGAGCGGCACCTGCTGCCAGCCGTCGGCGAAGAGGGTGAGGGAGAGCCGCTGCACCACGCGGGCGCTGACCGCCTCTCCCACGCGGATGTCGAAGTCCGCGCTCTCCAGGGCGAAGGGGGCGGCCGGGGGCGGCGAGGGCTCCGGCGCCATGCCGGCGCGAGCCCGCAACGCCTCATAGTCGGCGAGTGGGAACTTGACCTCCTGCGCCGTGGCCGCCGTGGTGGAGGCGATAGCGGCGAGGAGGAGCGCCATACAGATCAGAAAAGCGTCGAGCGTCGTTCTCACGGAACGGACTCCTTTCAAGGAACGCTCTCCGCTTCACAAGACAAGACTCCAACCCACCGATCACGTTCCCGGATCAAAAGTCATCGGCGAAAGCCGGAGCGTGCGATGGTCTTCGATCGCCAGTGCAAAGGCCGTACCGATTGTAAAATCCTGTAAAAACAGGCTTTCGGCGCCGGGACGGACGGCGCGGGTCCAAGAAACCGGACGGCCGGTTCATTTCCTTGGACACCGGATGCCACGCCACCGTCTATAATCCCCCTCCTCCCGGCCGGGCCTTACCCGCCGGCCACTGCCTTCAGACGCCATGAGCTCCCGTCCCCTCCTCCTGAGCTGCGAGTCCATCTCGAAGCAGTTCGGCATCCGGCCGCTGTTCCAGAACCTCTCGTTCGGCCTGTTCGAGGGGGACCGGGTGGGGCTGGTGGGGCCCAACGGCTCGGGCAAGTCGACGCTGCTCAAGATCCTCGCCGGCCTCGAGGAGCCGGACACCGGCACCCGGTCGCTGCGCAAGGGGGTGCGCGTCGGCTACGTGCCGCAGGACCCGGTCTTCCCGGCGGCGATGCCGGCCGAGGAGGTGCTCATCCAGGCGATGGCCGGCGAGCACCTGGAGGAGTACGAGAAGAGCGCCCGCGCCGCCATGCTGCTGGGGCGGATGGGGTTCCGCGACCCCCGCCAGGCGGCGGGCAGCCTCTCGGGCGGCTGGCAGAAGCGCCTCGCCGTCGCCCGCGAGCTGGTGCGGACGCCCGACATCCTCCTCATGGACGAGCCGACGAACCACCTGGACCTCGAGGGCATCCTCGACCTCGAGGAGATCCTCGCCTCCGAGGCGTCGGCCTACATCGTCATCAGCCACGACCGCTACTTCCTGGAGAACGTGGCGCGGCGGATGCTCGAGCTCGACCGCGTCTACCCCGAAGGTCTCCTGCAGGTGGACGGCACCTACTCGGACCTCCTCGAGCGGCGGGACGAGGTGCGCCGCAACCAGGCGGAGTACCAGGAGTCGCTCGCCAACCGCGCCCGCCACGAGATGGAGTGGCTGCGCCGCGGCCCCAAGGCGCGGACCACCAAGGCCAAGGCGCGCATCCAGGAGGCGCACCGGCTGATCGACGAGCTCGACGAGGTCAAGGGGCGGTCCGGGGAGTCGACCGCCAGCATCGACTTCGCCGCCTCGGGCCGCAAGACGAAGCGGCTGCTCCTCGCCCGCGGCCTCGCCAAGTCGTTCGCCGATCGCCAGGTGCTCTCCGGCATCGACCTGCTGATCCGGCCGGGGACCCGGCTCGGGGTGCTGGGCCCCAACGGCAGCGGCAAGACGACGCTGCTGTCGATCCTCGCCGGCACGCTCGACCCCGACGCCGGAGAGATCGAGCGGGCGCAGTTCCTCAAGACCGTCCTCTTCGAGCAGAGCCGCGACACGCTGGACCGGTCGGTCAGCCTGCGCCGGGCCCTGGCTCCCGAAGGCGACTCGGTGATCTACCAGGACCGCGCGGTCCACGTCGCCGGCTGGGCCAAGCGCTTCCTGTTCCGGCCGGAGCAGCTCGACACGCCGGTGTCGCGCCTCTCCGGCGGCGAGCAGGCGCGCATCCTCATCGCCCGGCTGATGCTCCAGCCCGCCGACCTGCTGATCCTCGACGAGCCGACCAACGACCTGGACATCCCGACGCTCGAGGTGCTGGAGGAGAGCCTGCTGGAGTTCCCCGGCGGCCTCGTGCTGGTGACCCACGATCGCTATCTGCTGGACCGGGTCTGCACCGCCATCCTGGCGCTCGATCCCGACGAGGACGGCCGCGGCGGCGCGCGGCTCTTCGCCGATACCGGCCAGTGGGAGGAGCACCGGCGGTCGTTGGCTGCCAAGCCGGGCGCCGCTCCGGCCGCGCCGAAGCCGGTCCCGAAGTCGGCCAACACCGAGCCGGCCCCGGCGAAGACGTCCTCCAAGCCGGCCGCCAAGCGCCTCACCTACCGCGAGCAGAAGGAGTGGGAGCGGATGGAGGAGGACATCGTGGCCGCCGAGGAGGCCCTGGCCCGCTGCCAGGAGGCGGTCGAGGACCCCGCCGTGGCCGCCGACGCCGCCGCCCTCAACGAGCGCTGCGTCGCCCTCGAGGCCGCCCGCGCCGAGGTGGAGCGCCTCTACGCGCGGTGGGCCGAGCTGGAAGCCAAGCTGGCGTAGGCCGGATGCCCCACCCTCCCCGCCCGCCGCGTGGCCGCTACGCCCCGTCGCCCACGGGGATGATCCATGTGGGCAACGCCCGCACGGCGCTGGCGGCGTGGCTGTCGGCGCGCAGCCGGGGGGGCGCGTTCGTCTGGCGGCTCGAGGACCTGGACGGGCCGCGGGTGGTCCCCGGCCTGGCCGCGGCGCAGCAGGAGGACCTCGCCTGGCTCGGCCTCGACTGGGACGAGGGGCCGGACCGCGGCGGCCCGCACGCCCCCTATGCCCAGTCGGAGCGCTCGGCGGTCTACGAGGCGGCCCTCGACCGCCTCGCCGCGGCCGGCCGCCTCTTCCCCTGCCGGCGCTCGCGCAAGGACCTCCAGTCCCTGGCGTCGGCGCCGCACGGCCCCGAGGGGCTCCCCCCCTACCCCGCCGCCTTCCGTCCCCAGGGCCTCGAGGCCGGCTGGCTCGCCGG
>DASPJI010000074.1:0-3050 GCA_035628695.1 Thermoanaerobaculia bacterium
GGCACCGGCGGCACGATCAGCGGCACGGCCAAGTACTTGAAGGAGCAGAACCCCGCGGTCCAGGTCATCGGCGTCGACACGGTCGGGAGCATCTACAAGTACTACTTCGAGCACCGGGAGCTGCCGCCGGAGGACCAGATCCACCAGTACCTGATCGACGGCATCGGCGAGGACTTCATGCCGAGCTGCGTCTGGTGGGACTACATCGACGGCATCGTCACCGTGGATGACAAAAGCGCCTATGACGCGACCCGGGAGCTGGTGCGCAAGGAGGCGATCTTCGTCGGCTCTTCCGCTGGCGCCGCCGCCTCCGGCGCCCGCCAGGTCGCCGAGTCGCTGCCCGCGGACAACCTGGTGGTGACCCTCTTCCCCGACTCCGGCGAGCGCTATCTTTCGAAGATCAACCGCCACTGGATGAAGGAGAAGGGGCTCATCCAGAGCGAAGAGGAGTTCTGATGTACATCGCCATGAACCGCTTCCGGGTGAACGCCGGCTTCGAGGAGGGCTTCGAGCGGATGTGGCAGGAGCGGGACAGCTACCTCGCGGAGGTGCCCGGCTTCCGTTCCTTCCATCTCCTCCGGGGCACGACCACGGAGGGGATCACCACCTATCTCTCCCACTCCACCTGGGAATCCCGCGAAGCCTTCGTCGCCTGGACCGAGTCGGACGCCTTCCGCAAGGCCCACGGCGACGCCCGCTCCCCCCAGGGGACGCTGGCCGGGCATCCGCTGTTCGAGGGGTATGAGGTGGTGCTCTAGGCGGAGCCCTTGGCGCTCCGCCGCTTGAACGACCAGGTGAAGGCGAAGCGGGCGACGACGGTGCCGTCCGGCATGCGGCCCACGGTCTCGGCGCGGACGGTGGCGGGCTCGCCGGTGCGCAGGGTCTCCTCCACGGCGGCGAAGATGCGGGGGCCGTCCTCGCAGGTGAAGGCGGTCAGGGCCGTGGCCTTCTTCTCGAAGGTGGCCTCCAGGCCGACGATGAGCATGGCCACGGGCTGGGGGGAGAGCTCCACGGCCAGCATGGCCAGCGCGCCGGTGGACAGCTCCGCCGCCATGCTCTGCGCGGCGAAGTAGGTGGAGCGGAACGGGTTCGTTGTCCGCCAGCCGTAGGGGACGGTGGCGATGCACCGCTCGGCTGTCAGCTCGCGGACCCGCAGCCCGGCCACCAAGGCCAAGGGGAGCTTCGCCAGGAAGAAACCCCGCATGAGGAACGGGCTGAGCATCCGCGAACGGAGCTTCTCGGCCCTGGGGTTGGAGCCGTCGGCCAGGGGGGCCACGGCGGTCGAGGTCTGGGTCATGGGCGGTGTCCTCGTATAGAGACTAGCGCATTTCGGAGGTCCGGCTCGGGCGGAGCGTTCTACCCGCGAGTCCTCACCCCCCGACCCCCTCTCCCATCTCCCGCCCATCCATGCCCTGGGAGAGGGGGAGAAAAACAAGAGCCGAGGCTGTTCTCCCCCTCTCCCGGCGGGGGGCGGTTGGGAGATGGGAGAGGGGGTCGGGGGGTGAGGACTCCACGCGCAGACCTCACAGCCCTCGCACCACCTCCAAGATCCTATCCAAGACCGCCTCCGGTCTCTCGAACACATCCTCGTTCCGGAAGCGCAGGATGGTGCAGCCTAGAGACCTCAAGTAGAAATCCCTGTTCTCGTCGTGCGCTCTCTGGCGAGGATCGGTGTGGACTCCACCGTCAAGCTCGACCACCAGCTTCAGCGCATGACAGTAGAAGTCAGCAACGTAGATGCTGAGGGGAGACTGGCGCCGGAACTTGAGGTCAGCGAGCCTGCGATCCCGCAATAATTTCCACAGGGCCTGCTCCGCGAAGGTGAGTGGGCTCCTCAGCTCGCGAGCCCGTGCGCTCCCTCTCACACTCTGTCCAGATGCCCCGTCGCCGAGTCCCCCATTTCCACCTTGCCTCCGGGGAAGTACTCCTTCCAGCGGCGGGTGACGGTGGCGGCGGTCTCCTCGTCGGGGAAGAGCTCCTTGGGGAACCAGGGCTTCATGCGGGCGTCGATCAGGATGGGCGCCCGGTAGGCGAGGTGGTGGCGCACCACCTCCTGCGCGGCGGCGTGGATGTCCGCCGCGGGCTCGAAGCGGGTGAAGGTGGTCCAGAGGAAGTTGATCGGGCTCGCCGCGGCGCGGCGGGGCTCGTCCGTCAGCACCAGGAGCGGCCAGCCGGCGAAGGCGGGGTGGGCTACGAAGCGGGCGGCGGCGCCGGGATCGTCGGCGTAGGAGGGGCCGCCCAGCACCAGACAGCCCGGACAGAAGACTTGGACGTCCGTCAGCCCCTGCGGGATCTCGGGCGCGGTGAAGCCCCGCGGCAGGTCCCGCACCGGGTCCCCCAGACCCAGCCAGATCCCCTTCGAGCCCTCGTTCACCTTCGGCCCGGTGTAGTCCAGGGTGTCCATCGAGAGGTTCGAGAAGACGTAGAGGTCCGTCTCGGGATTCGTGCGCTCCAGGAGATGGACGAGGGTCGCCCGGAAGTCCTTGAGGTCCACGGGCCGGTCGGCCACCAGCAGGAACTTGGTCAGCGAGAGCTGCCCCTCGCCCAGGATACGGAACGCCGACGCCATCGCCTCCCGCCGGTAGCGCTCCTTGACCACTGCTCCGGCCAGCGAGTGGTAACCGGTCTCGCCGTAGGACCAGAGCGCCTCGACCCCGGGCATCACCAGCGGGAAGAGGGGGGAGAGCAGCTCCTGGAGGAGGTCGCCGATGAAGTAGTCCTCCTGCCGCGGCTTGCCTACCACGGTCGCCGGATAGATGGCGTCGCGGCGGCGGGCGATCCGCTCCACGTGAAACACCGGGTAGTCGTGCTCCAGCGAGTAGTAGCCGTAGTGGTCACCGAACGGACCCTCGGGACGGCGCTCGCGGGGAGGAACCTTGCCAATCAGGGCGATCTCGGCATTGGCGATCAGCGGGTGGGGACCCACGCCGGTGACCAGCGGCAGCCGCTCGCCGGCGATGAGGGACGCCAGCATCAGCTCGGGGACGTTCTCGGGGAGCGGCGCAATCGCCGACAGCACCAGGGCCGGCGGGCCGCCGAGGAAGACGGTG
>DASPJI010000075.1:0-4228 GCA_035628695.1 Thermoanaerobaculia bacterium
GCCTCCAGGGGAGCCGGGTCTTCGTCACCGACCTGGGGGGCGGCGCCTGGACACCCGGCTTCCAGATCGACCAGTCGCACTGGATCGCGGCCCACCTCCCGATCTCCGGCTACGCGGCGCGGCACCTCCACGGTGGCAACCGGCGACATCACGTCATCTACGGCGGCGTGGACCTGGATCGATATCCCGTGCGGCCCCGGCCGGAGCACGACGGGTCCCTGGTCTTCCTCGGGCGCATCCTCCCCCACAAGGGGATCCACTTCCTGATCCAGGGGCTGCCGCCGGGAACCACCCTGCACGTCATCGGCCCTATTGGAGACGCCACCTATCTGGAGCGCCTGCGGGATCTGGCCCAGGGGAAGGGCGTCCGGTTTCATCACGGCCTCGGCGACACCGAGGTGGTGGGTCACCTCCAGCGGGCCATGGCCCTGGTCCACCCGACGCCAGTGGATGGCTCGGGGTCGGCCGGGGTCCACGAGTTACTGGGCCTCGCTCCGCTGGAGGCCATGGCCTGCGGCTGCCCGGTGGTGGCGAGCGACGCCGCCTCCCTACCCGAGGTGGTGGCCGACGAGGAGAGCGGGCTCATCGTCCCGCCCAACGATCCCGGGGCGATCACCGCGGCCCTCGCGCGGCTGGCGGGCGACGCAGACCTCTGGCGGCGGCTCTCGGCAGGCGCCCGGCGCCGGGTCGAGGAGCGGTTCACCTGGGACCTGACGGCGGCGCGCTGCCTGGAGGCGTACGCATGCGCGTCCTGATGGTCATCCACACCCGGTGGAACCGGGAGCTGGGCGGGCCGCGGGCGCAGATCGAGCTGGGAGAGGAGCTGCGGCGCCTCGGCGACACGGTGGAGAAGCTCAGCTATGAGGACGTCTTTCCCGAGGAGAGACCCTCCCGGCTGCCGGCGCCGCTCTCGACGCTCGCCGGATACGTGCGCAGCAACCGGAGCTTCGCTGCCCGGGCCCGCGCCTGGGTGCGGACCCACGGCGGGCGCTTCGACGTCATCGACGCCAATCAGACCGACCTGCCGTTCCCCAAGCGGGACCTGGGCTTCTCCGGCCTGCTGGTCGCCCGCTCGGTGGGGCTGATCCCCGCCTACGAGGAGTTCGAGAGGATGGCGGCGCGGCGCTGGCCCGAGCCGTTCTCGGCGCGCCGGGCGGTCCACCGCGCCCTCACCTGGCCCGGGCACCACCGGCGGCTGCGCGACGTGGAGCGGAGCTTCCGTCACGCCGACCTCATCAACGTCTCGAACAGCGACGAGCTGGAGAACGTGGCCGGCGCGATGGGCTGGGGTCCCAAGGCCGTGATGTTCCCCTTCGGCCTGTCCGACGCCGACCATCGCGCCTTCCGGGAGGAGCGGCTGCCGGCCGCTGAGCGCCTGGCCGCCTGCACCGCGGCGTTCATCGGCACCTGGAACGCTCGCAAGGGAGCGAGGGACTGGCCGCTCATCGTCGAGCGGGTGCGGCAGCGGGTCCCCGGCGCCCGCTTCCTCTTCCTGGGCACCGGCATCGGCCGCGAACAGGTCCTGCGCGATTTCCCGGCGGAGACCCGTGGCGCCCTGGAGGTCGTCCCCTCCTATGACAACGCCCGCCTGCCGGGTCTCCTGGCGCGGGTCACCGCCGGCGCCTTCCCCGGCTATCTCGAGGGGTTCGGCTTCACGGTCCTCGAGAAGCTGGCGGCCGGGCTCCCGGTGGTGGCCTACGACGCGCCGGGTCCGCGGGAGATGCTCCGGCACCAGGCCATCCGGACCACAGTACCGGTGGGCGATACCGAAGCCTTCGCCGCCCGACTCGCCGAGGTCCTGACCCTGACACCTGAGCGCTACGGCGAGATCTCCGCCGACAGCAGCCGGGTCGCCGCCCTCTTCTCCTGGCCGGAGATCGCGCGCCGCACTCGGGAGACGTATCTCGACAGACTGGAGCGCCTCCGGAGCTGACCATGGATACCGCGGACCTCTATCGCCACAAGGAGCAGGGCTACTTCACGGTCGCCCGGCACGATCTCCTGGAGATGCTCCCGAGGCAGGCCGCCGGCGGCCTGCGCCTCCTGGAGCTGGGGGCGGGGTCCGGCGCGACGTTGCGGGCGGCCAAGGCGATGGGCCTCGCCTCCTATACAGTAGGGATCGACATCGTGGAGCCCGCGGCCGCCTCCGACGGCGGACCGGCGGTCGACCTCTTTCTGTGCGGCAACGTCGAGACGATGGAGCTGGACCTGCCGCGGGACTTCGACGCGGTGATCTGCGCCGACGTGCTGGAGCACCTGGTGGATCCGTGGCGGGTGGTCGCCCGTCTCGCCGGCCATCTGCGCTCCGGCGGCGTCTTCCTGAGCAGCATCCCCAACACCCGCAACCACCGGCTGCTGAGCAAGATCGTCCTCCACGGGGACTTCGGCTACGAGGACGCGGGGCTCTTCGACCGGTCGCACCTCCGTTTCTTCTGTCGCCGCAACATCCGGGAGATGTTCGAGGGGGCGGGGCTGGTGGTCGAGACGATGGAGACCAACATGGGGGCCTATGGCCTGCGCCACAAGGCTCTGGACCTCCTGACCCTCGGCCGGCTGCACGACTTCTTCGTCTTCCAGTACCGGACCCGGGCCCGCAAGCCGTGACCGCTCGCCTCGTCTCCGTCGCGCTGGCCACCTGGAACGGCGCCCGCTACCTGCGGCAGCAGCTCGACAGCGTCTATGCCCAGACTTGGCCGAATCTCGAGGTGGTGGTGACCGATGACGCCTCGACCGACGGCACCGCCGAAATCCTCCAGGAGTACGCGGAGCGCCGGGGGCTGCGCTTCGAGGTCAACCCGGAGCGGCATGGGCTGATCCGGAACTTCGAACGCGCCATCTCCCTCTGCCGGGGGGACTGCATCGCCCTCTGCGACCAGGACGACCTCTGGAAGCCGGAGAAGATCGAGCGGCTCATGGCCGGGTTGGGCGACGCGACGCTGGTCTACTGCAACACCGAGGAGCAGATGACTCCCGAAGGAGAGGTACGGCCGGAGCCCTCCTTCGCCCCGATCCAGAGCTTCGCCCGGGCCTATGGCAGCGGCCGGCCCACCCGCCACCTGCTGGCCGAGAACTGGGTGGTGAGCCACGGCGTCCTGTTCCGCCGGGAGCTGGTCGCGCACGCCCTGCCGATCCCGCCGCACCAGCCCTACCACGACGGCTGGCTCGCCCTGGTGGCCTCGACGCTCGGCGGCATCCGTTATCTGGACGAGCGCCTTCAGGTCTATCGCCAGCACCCCGAGAGCCTGACCTGGATCCCGCCGGAACGGCGGGGGCGGCGGAGCGGCCGGTTCCGCGCCACCTGGAGGGAGCGCTGCCGGAAGGAGACGGAGCGGCTCCAAGATGCCTCCACTCTCCCGACGCTCACCGCCTCCGACCGCGCCTTCCTGGCCGAGCTGCTGACCTACCATCGCTCGGGCCTGAGCCGCGGCCTCCACTGGCGCTCGGCCGTGAGCGGCTGGCGGATCGCGCCCTACCTCGCCACCCTGCACGAGAAGCCGGGGCGATGGAAGCTTCCCGTGAGGGCCTTGCTCGGTGGCCTCTAGCCTCCGGACCATGGCGCGCCCTCTGGCGCGGGGCGGCCGGCGGCTGACCGGCGGAGCGCTGGAGGCGCTCGTCGGCGCCCTGTCTGCGTTGTCCGCGGTCTCTCCCCGAGTGGAGTCCCCCGGCGAGCCGCGCTCCATCCTGGTGCTGCGCAACAACGACCTGGGGGACCTGCTGATCGTCACCCCTCTGTTCGAGGCGCTCCGCCGCCGCTTCCCGGAGGCCCGCATCGCCGCCGCCGTAGGGCACTGGAACGTCGGGGCGCTCCGGGGCAATCCCCACCTCTCCGAGGTCCTGGTGACGGACGCCCCCTGGTTCAACAAGTTCACCCGTCAGGGGACCCGCGCCGCCCTGCGCTACCTCGCTACCTCGCCCCAGATCCGGCGGCTGCGTGGTTTCGACGTCGGGATCGACGTGCTGGGAAGCGCCTGGGGGTCGCTGCTCCTGCTGCGCGCGGCCATCCCATACCGGCTCGGGGTTCGGGGCTACGCGGGCGGCCACACGGGCGTGCAGCGCTGGGTGGAGTTCGACCCCTGGGAGCACGTGGGGAGGCGGGCCCTCCGCTTCGCCGAGCTGCTCGGGGCCACGGACCTCCCCCCCTGCCGGCCGCAGATCTTTCTGGACGCGGCGGAGAGAGCGGCGGGCGAGCAGGCGTGGGGAGCGGGCCCGCGGGTGGCGATCGCCCCGG
>DASPJI010000076.1:0-6385 GCA_035628695.1 Thermoanaerobaculia bacterium
AGGGAAGAAGGCGTCCGCCTGCAGGTTGCGCAGCACCAGCACGGGCCAGCTCCAGATCGCCGGCACCGCTTGGCCGAGGACGAGCAGCCAGCGGTTGGCGAAAGGGGTGGCGAGGAGCACGAAGAACACTCCGAGCTCGACGGCGCGCTGATCGTCCTTGCCTGCGAGGAGCAGCCAGCACCCCGCCGCGGCGCAGGCCAAAAGGGGTATCCAATAGAAGCTGGGGGGGAAACCGAGATCAGCAAACGCCGTCGAACCGGCCGCGTCGTCCCGCACAAATGCGATCGCCGCCCCCAGGATCTGGAAGGCGGCGAGGGACAGGAGAAGGCCGAGCCAGAGCCGCTTGTTCAAATCACCCCCACCTGCTCGGGTCGACGTTGAAGCGAAGTCTTCTCTACGGCACGTCGGGCGGCTGGCAGAACGGGCAAGGGGAGGGGGTCGACGCCTCTACCGTGAGAGCCGCCGTCCTGACCGCGCTCTGGTCGATCTCGCTGCCGCCGCTCAACTCCGCCGCCTTGCTGCCGATCTCCCTGAACTTGGTGAGGAAGGCCGACTCGTACTCACTCCAGGCCTCCTCCGGCGTGCGCTCGTCGTCGCGGATCCTGCGCTTGCCCATCCACCGGGTGTAGCGCACGAGCAGCCAGTCGCGGGCCCGCTGCGACATCGCGGCACCCGCCGTGCCCTCCGAGATCGCCGACATCACCTGCTCCATCCGCTGGTGCGTGCTATCGGTCGCCATGTGTGCTCTCTCCCTTCGTGTAGAGATGCCTTCTTGGCTGGATTCATTTCACCCGACGGCCCGGGCGCGGGCCATGAGTGAACGCATCACTTTTCAGCTTTCGTTCACTATAGTCCTCGGCGTCTCTTTCTGTCAAGGAACACAGGGCATGCAAAAAGGCCCGGGCGGAGCGCCCGGGCCTCTTTTTCCAACGAATGATCGATTTTCGATTTATTAATATTTGACGCTGCAGCCGTACGGCTTGGTGGTCGCCGGATCGATGCTCTTGCCGGCCTTCTGGGCGGTGATGCCGCCGCCGACGTAGTTGGCCCGCTCGGCCTTGGCCTTGCGGCCGCTCGGATCGTCGTCGATGGCGCCGTTGTAGGCGAGGCGGCCCTGCTTGTCGACGATGAACATGTGCGGCGTGGTCTTGGCGTCGTACGCCTTGCCGGCCTTGCCGGTCTCGTCGTAGAGGATGGTGTACTGGATGCCGTTCTTCTTCGCCCAGGCCTGGTGCTCGGCGGCCTGCAGGAAGTCGCGGTGCTCCTTGTTCGTGCTGTTGATGCCGAGCCAGACCACCTCGCCGTGCTTCTTGGCCAGCTCGGTCATCGTCTTCTCGCGCGCGTGGCGGTCGGAGACGGGGCAGTTGGGGTTGAGCCACTCGAGCACCACGACCTTGCCCTTGTAGTCGGCGAGGGAGTGGGTCTTGCCGGAGAGGTCCTTGAGCTGGAAGCCGGGGGCGGCCTCGCCGACGGTGGCGACGGCCAGGGCCGGGGCGCTAGCCACGACGGAGCCCGCCAGGAGCAGGGCGGCGGCGAACAGTGTCCTTCGATTACGCATCACGTGTACCTCCATAAGTTGTCCTCGATGAGGAAGCAGTTTCGACGGCGTCCGCGGCCCCGGGGGTGGGCGACAGCCGGTTCCGGTCCGCCAGCCACGGTACGGTGGCGGCGCACAGGGCGAGGCCCAGGGCGAGGACGAATTTTAGACCAGACTTGCCGGCGCTCCGATGCCAGAGCCAGGCGAACAGAGCCATGCCCAGCAGCGCCAGCTCGACCGCGGCCAGGCCGGCCGAGCTCACCTGCCGGCTCAGGGTCGACAGCAGCCAGACCGCGAGGCCGGTCGCGACGAACCCCAGGACGCCGTGGACGAGCCCCCGCGCGCCCAGCAGGGAGGGGGGCAGCGGCACCGCCAGCAGCCCCCAGAGATTGAGGGCGAGGAGGGCCAGGACGACGACCAGCAGCGCCGCGACCCGGGGCTCCCGCAGCCAGGACCATCCGCCGGCGGGCTGCGCCTCCGGCGTCTGCGGGGCGCTCTGCTGCCGGACCTCGCGGCGCGCCTCGAAGCTCACCGGCCGTCCGTCCGCGGACTTGAGACCGGTCACGGTCCAGGCGAACGTGGCAGTCTGCGGCAGCGGCTTGCCGGCGTCGAGGAGCTGGAGCGGCACCCGGATCACCAGGCCGTCGCCGTCCGTCCGCGCCTCGGGCTTGCCGGTGTTGAACGTGTCCTGGCTCTCCAGGAAGAGGCCGACGCCGGCCGGGTCGCCGCTCGCGCCGCGCACCCGCACCTCCAGGGCGGGCGCCGTTCCGGCAACGAGGGCGCCGTCGGTGGAGACGCCGGGCAGCCGCTCGACCGGCGCGGGCACGCTGTCCACCCAGCGCTGGAAGAGCGCCCCGGTCTCCGGGTCGGGCTCCGGCTGGGCTCCCAGCGGCTGGGCGAGCTTCAAGGTGTAGCGGTACGGGATGCAGTCGACCTCGCAGACCAAGTAATCGACCTCGACGCTCAGATCGAGGCGGTCGCCGGTGGCACCTCCGGAGGGAAGCGCGGCACGGACGGGATAGACCACCTCGTCCTCGTAGCCGAAGGCGACGAGGTCGCCGGGCAGCTCGAAGCGGTGGGGCGCGGGCCAGAGGATCTCGGGTTCGCCGAGCCCCTTCGGTTCCTGGATCTCCACCACCGGGGGGAAGCCGGCGTCGCCGCTGTTCTTCCAGTAGACGTGCCAGCCCGGCGCGAGGGTGAAGTGCAGGCCGAACCGCAGCTCGCCGCTCGGGGAGGCCACCTTGTCGGGGGTGATCAGGCGCACCCGGGACTGCTCGTTGACCGCCCAGTCGCTCGCGGCACCCCAGGCTACGGACGCTCCCCCCGTCAGCCCCAGGAGGGTGGCGGCGGCAAGGGCAAGGAATGCGGGTCTGAATGGGGTCATAGGCCGGTCTGCTCGGGTATTCTGCGGAACGACGACGGAGAGGCCGGAATTCCCGGCCCGAAACCATGTACGTTTATTTTACAAATCTGGGCTGCAAGCTGAACCAGGCCGAGATCGAGAGCCTCGCCCGGGAGTTCCTGGCGGCGGGCCACTCGGTGGCGGGGTCGCTCGAGGAGGCGGACCTCCACGTGGTCAACTCCTGCACGGTGACCCACGTGGCGGCCCGCGGCTCCCGCAAGGCGGCGGGGCGGGGACGGCGCGCCGGACTCCCCCTGCGCACGGTCCTCACCGGCTGCTGGGTGACCGCCGAGCCGGAGGAGGCGGCGCGCCTCGCCGGCGTCGACCTGGTGGTGGCCAACCCGGAGAAGGACCGGCTCCTCGAACACGTCCACCGGGCGTTCCCCGAGCTGGCCCTGCCGGAGGTGCCGGTCCCGTACGTCCCCCTGCCGTTCGGCAACACCCGGGCGCTGCTCAAGGTGGAGGACGGCTGCAACATGCGCTGCGCCTTCTGCATCATCCCCTCGACCCGGGGGCGCCAGCGCAGCCGGCCGCCCGCCGAGCTGGTGGAGGAGCTGAAGGGGCTGGTCCGCGCGGGGTACCGGGAGATCGTGGTGACCGGGGTCCAGATCTCGGCCTACCGGTCGGGAGCGGACTGTCTCCACGAGCTGACGCGGGCGCTGCTCGCCGCTCTGCCTTCTGAAGAGGATGGCGGCGTGCGCCTGCGCCTCACCTCCATCGCCCCCTGGGATCTCCCGCGAGATCGTGAGAGGCTGCTCGGCCTGTGGACCGACCGCCGTCTCTGCCGTCACCTCCATCTCTCCCTCCAGAGCGGCTCGGCCACCGTGCTCCGCCGCATGCGCCGCCCCTACACGGCGGAGGGCTACCTGCGGCTGCTGGAGCGGGTGCGAGCCGCCATCCCGGGCGTGGCCATCACCACCGACGTCATCGCCGGCTTCCCCGGGGAGACCGCGGCCGAGCACGCGGAGAGCCTCGCCACCGTCGAGGCCGCCGGCTTCGCCAAGGTCCACGTCTTCCCCTTCTCGGCCCGTCCGGGCACCGAGGCCGCGGACATGCCGGGCCAGATCGGCCCCGAGGAGAAGAAGGCCCGCGTCGGGCAGCTCCTGGAAGCGGCCGCCCGTGCCGAGGCCGCCTTCCGGCGCGCCCACCTCGGCCAGAGGGCCACCGTCCTCTGGGAGAAGCCGCGCGACGGCATGGGCCACGGCCTGACCGACAACTACCTGCGGGTGCTCTGCCGCGACGGGGCCGCCCTCTGGAACCGGTGGAGCGAGGTGGAGCTGGTCGGGCTGGCGGAGGAGGGGATGGTGGGGGAGATCCCAGGCGGTCCGAGCGCCCCGGATTCCATCCGGACGCTCCGGACGCCATCCGAAGTGTCCGGGAAGCTTCCCGAGCCGTCCGGACTCCATCCGATTGAATCGGACATCGTCCGGAGCGCCCGGACTCCAGCCGAGTGATGTGGACGCGCTCCGGCGCGCTCGGCAGGCTTCCGGACCGTCTGGAAGGCTTCCGAGAGGCGCGGAGGCCATCCGGAGCGTCCGGGAAGCTCCCGGGAGCTTCCGGACGGCATCCAGGCGCCGTGGATGCGCTCCGGAGCGTCCGAGCAGGTCCCTACCCAGCCCGCCCCATCACCCGGTCGACGATCTGGTAGACCCCGAACTTGGGCATGCGCATGAAGCCGGACCAGGCGGCGGCGGCGAGGGTGCCTTCGGCGAGCCACTCGCGGATCCAGTAGCCGGCGTAGTCGGGGTGGCGCTGCTTGAGGCCGCTGCCGTTCTCGATCGCCCAGCGCCGGTTGTAGCGCTCGTGGACCCCCACCGGCCAGGAGAGGATCAGGGGGAGCCCCAGCGCGGCGAAGAAGGTCATCTCGCTCGGCTTGGTCCAGAGGATGTCGGTCTCCGCCAGCAGCGCGTTGAAGCGCGGGAAGTACTCCTCGAGCGCTCCGGCCAGGAAGACGTCGACGCCGTCGCGCAGGTGAGCGCCGAGCCCCGCCTCGTCGATCCAGCGGTGGAAGCGCCAGGCCACTTCGGACCGCACCCCGGCCACCAGGCAGAGGCGGACGCGGCGCTCGCGGATCATCGCGGCCAGGCTCACGAGGAGGCGCCGCCCCAGCTCGGCCTGCGCGCCGGCGCCACCCACCGAGAAGGTGAGGAGCGGCGGCCTCCCCTCCTGGTCCGCCGGCAGATCGCCCAGGAAATGATGGATCTCGTTGCGGAGCTGGCCCCGGAAGACCCGTTTGCGGTCGAGCCGGACCAGGCGGGCGGCCAGGTTGCGGCGCAGCACCGGCAGGTCCGGTCCCCCCAGGAGGCCGGGGGGCAGGGGGAAGCCGGTGAACTCGATCTGGTCGCGGGCGACGCCGTAGGCGCGCAGCCGCTTGAGCGCCCGGCGGCTCGGCGTCAGGTAGACGATGCCCGTCCGCTCCGGGCGCAGGGGGACCCAGGCGCGGTTGATGTCCGAGTCGGTCACCACGCAGAAGGCCTTGCCGCGCTCTCCGCCGGCGTGATGGTCGGCGGCGATGGCGGGGGCGAAGAAGGTGGTCAGCAGCGGCTGCCCCGTCCTCTTCAGATGCTCGGCGAGCCCCCGGCCCAGCCCCTTGCGGACCAGCCGGTCCAGGGAGCGCACCTGGAAGGTGGGGGCGGAGAGGTCCCGGTGCGGGTAGAGGTGGGGGATGTCGGTCAGTGTTTCGAGCAGCGAGCGCAACGGCACGCCGACCACCGGTAGCTGCGAGGTGCGGGAGGTGATCTCGTAGAAGCGCCGGGAGGCGCGCCAGAGCCGCTGCTCGTCGGGCGGCGCCATGGGGTCCTGGTCGGCGTGGACCACCTCCGTGCCCAGCGCCGAGGCCAGGGCGTGGGCGGCCCGCAGATGGCCGTAGCCCATCTCCACCGACGCCACGAGAGGCGCGACGAGGGGAACCTGCGGCTCAGACACCGAGGGCGAGGATAGCGTAGCCGGCGAGCGGCTCATCGATCAGGCTGCCGATCAGGAGGCGCGCCGCGAGGCCCGACAGGCTGCCGACGATCACGCCCGCGGCGACGTCGAGCGGGTAGTGGGCCCCGAGGTAGATGCGGGAGAGGGCGATGCCAGTGGCGAGGACGAGCACCAGCGCACCGAGGGCGGTCCCCTCGCCGGCCAGGGCCATGGCGATGCCGAAGGCGGCGGCGGTGTGCCCCGAGGGGAAGGAGAAGGCGTCCGGGTTTTCGACCAGCGCCGCGAAGCCGCCGAGGCCGCAGCTCGGCCGGGCGCGGCAGCAGAGGCGCTTCAACACCTGCGAGACGACGACCGCCAGGCCCGCCCCGGTGGCCAGCAGGGCGCACCAGCGCGGGTGGCCGGCGGCGGCCAGCACCAGGCCGGTCACCATCCAGCTCGCGGTGTCTCCCAGGTGGGTGAGGGTGCGCATCAGGCGGGTCATCAGCGCCGACTCCCAGCGCCGCACCGAGAGGAGGATCGCC